>NZ_MAON01000061.1:0-101220 GCF_001922505.1 Staphylococcus sp. MB377
ATTTAGCAGTAAAATGACTGTCACATGATTTACAATAAAATCTTTGTTTTTGAAGTTCTAAATAAGCGGGCATTTCCATAATTTTAAGTAAAGTAATCGTTGAGGTTTTCTTACCATTTTTTACTATTGAGAAATTTTCATTTTTAGTTGAACAATTTTCACAATGTGTAGGTTGATAAGTGAGCTCGGCATAGTAAAATAAGCTCATTCGTCCTTTATGTTTTTTCTCAATCACTTCATCTGAAAAATTTAGATTTTTATCTTTAATTCTTAATGTATTTAATATAGACTTACACATAGGCGCATTACCTTTCTTTTTTATTTTGTGTGGTAACTAATAATTATAGAGGTAATTGCGCCATTTTTGTATTCAAACATAAAAAGTATAGTCATTTAACAAACAATGAATGATGATGCTAAAGAAAATTTTGAGAAGTATATTAAGAATGTATTTTAAAGTGTACTTGACCAAAATTTGACCAATTTTAATTTCTTCACAAAAATGGTCAAGTAAATTTAACTTTTCAAACATAAAAAAGAAGCTAAGGCAAGTGCCTTAACTCCTTGTATCCCTAAGTCTTTCCCCTTTTTGCTTAGCGATTAGTATTGTTTCATGTATTGATCGCGTTCCCATTCAGACACTTGAGTTCTATAATAATCCCATTCAATTGATTTAGAGTTAATAAATTGGTTGTAAATGTGATTACCTAACGCTTTTTTAACTGTGTCATTTTCGCGCATAGCTTTTAATGCAGTGTAAAGTGTTGAAGGTAAATCTTGGATACCTACAGCTTCACGTTCTTCACGGTTCATTTCATAAATATTTTGGTTGACTGGTTCTGGGACTTTAGTTTTGTTCTTAATACCATCCAAACCAGCTTGTAGGATTGTTGCTAATGCCATGTAAGGGTTAGCAGCTGGGTCAACTGAACGTACTTCAATACGAGTTGATAAACCTCTTGAAGTAGGTACACGTACTAATGGAGAACGGTTTTTACCACTCCAAGCAATGTAACATGGCGCTTCGTAACCAGGTACTAAACGCTTATATGAATTAACTAATGGGTTACATACTGCTGTAAATCCACGTGCATTATTTAAGATGCCCGCAGTAAAGTGATAAGCATCTTCAGTTAATTGGTCTTTACCGTTTGGATCAAAGAATGCATTTTCTTTCCCTTTGAATAAAGATACGTTGAAGTGCATACCACTTCCATTTACACCAAATAATGGTTTTGGCATAAATGTCGCATGTAAATTATGTTTACGTGCAATTGTTTTAACAACTAATTTAAATGTTTGAATGTTGTCACATGCTGAAATTGCATCTGCATATTTGAAGTCAATTTCGTGTTGACCTGGTGCTACTTCATGGTGACTTGCTTCGATATCAAAGCCCATATCTTCTAATTCAAGGACGATGTCACGACGACAATTTTCACCTAAGTCAGTTGGTGCTAAGTCGAAGTAACCACCATTATCATTTAATTCTAATGTTGGTTCACCTTTTTCATCTAATTTGAATAAGAAGAACTCTGGTTCAGGCCCTAAGTTGAAATCTGTATAGCCCATATCTTCCATTTCTTTCAACACACGTTTTAGGTTGTTACGTGGATCACCAGCAAATGGTTCACCGTCAGTAGTATAAACATCACAAATTAAACGAGCTACTTTACCTTGACCGGCAGTCCATGGGAAGATAACCCAAGTATCTAAATCTGGGCATAAATACATGTCAGATTCTTCGATACGTACGAAACCTTCGATTGAAGATCCATCAAACATCATTTCATTATCTAACACTTTTTCTAATTGGCTTACTGGAACTTCAACATTTTTAATTGTGCCTAAGATATCAGTGAATTGTAATCTTAGATATCTTACGTTTTCTTCTTTTGCAAATTTACGAATGTCATCTTTACTAAATGTACGTTTAGGCATGGTAGAAATCCTCCAAAAATTTATTTAATAAACCGTGATAAATCGCCACGATTTATTGGCAAAGCTTCACCAGGTGGTTTCTGCGTTGCGTCTACAATCATTCTTTTTCTAATCTCTTGCTCATCTGATGTTAAATGCCCTTGATTATTAGTTATGATTTGTTTAATTCCTTTAAGGTTAAATCCCTTCTCAATCAAAGATTTAATTTCGAGGAGACGTTCTAAATCATTTAACGAGAATAATCGCTTATTTCCTTCTGTACGCTCGGGCATGACAAGTTCATGTGTTTCATAGTAGCGGATTTGTCTTGCAGTAAGTTCTGTTAATTTACAAACAACACTCATAGAGAACACGGCCATATTACGTCTGATTTTATCGTTAGACATTAATAACCTCACCTCTACTTTTGAACTTGATACTAATTTAGCATAGTTTAAAGCGTATTACAAAAATATGTCAGGTTTTCTTACATGTGATTTCAAAAGCTATATTTAATTGTAATTACAAGGTCTTTTATACCAGGTAATTTATATTGAATTATAAATTTTTCAAAAAATCCCTACTCAATTCAAGTAGGGATACATTTTTCTATATCAAGTTTTGTTCTTTTAAATAAGTAACTGCACGTGTAACAGCTAATTTAACATGTTCATATGTTAATCCGCCTTGTACATAAGCTTCATACGGTGGTCTAATAGGTCCATCTGCAGACAATTCAATTGAAGACCCTTGAACAAAAGTACCGGCTGCCATAATGACATCATCTTCATAACCAGGCATATAGCTTGGTTCTGGACTAAAATGAGCATTAATTGGTGAAGCATGTTGAATACTTTGGCAAAATGCTATCATTTGTTCTTTAGTATCAAATTGGACAGTTTGTATTAAATCAGTACGTTTAACATTATATTTAGGAACTGTTTTCATTTTCATTTTTTCAAGGAGTAAGCTTGTAAATAATGCACCTTTCAAACTTTGACTAACTACGTGTGGTGCTAGGAAGAATCCTTGATACATTTCTTGTAATGAATATAAAGAAGCGCCGGCCTCTTTACCGATACCAGGAGCTGTTAATCGATAACCACAACGTTCGATTAAATCTTTACGTCCGGCTATATAACCACCAATCTTAGCTAGACCACCGCCTGGGTTCTTGATTAGTGAACCTGCTATCAGATCTGCACCAACTTCAATAGGTTCACGTTCCTCGACAAATTCTCCATAACAGTTATCTACAAAAACAGTGACGTTCGGATATTGTTTTTTAATTGCATGAATAGCTGATTCAATTTCGTCAATAGTGATTGAAGGTCTTTGGTCGTATCCTTTGGAACGTTGAATTGCCACTACTTTTGTTTTGTTTGAAATGGTTTCAATTGTAGTATTTATATCTATTTGTCCATCTTTTAAAGGGACTTCTTTAAATTCGACACCATGTTCTTTCAAGCTTTCAATGCCATTTCCATTTACCCCTATAACTTCAAGCAACGTATCATATGGACTTCCAGTAATATATAATAATTCATCTCCGTATTTAAGTGTACTTTGAAGTGCTAGAGTAATCGCATGTGTACCAGAAATGATTTGCGGGCGCACAATAGCATCTTCAGCTTTAAAAGTATGTGCATAGATTTCTTCCAAATGGTCCCGACCAAAATCATCATATCCATATCCTGTACTTCCAACTAAATCACTCTCGGTAGCTTTAACGTAATGAAAAGCATTCAGAACTTTTTCCTGATTACTATATGCAATTTCTTCTATTTCTTTAAAATATGGTACCAACGTCTTCTCTACGTCTTTAACCATTGATGTAATATCTGACATTTTCATATACTTCCTTTTATCATTTTTTATATCCAGTAATGACGTAAGTTTCATTTTCAGCATCAAAATTCATTTCTTCTATGAGTGTATGCTGCTTTAAGAAATAAAGTCTATCTGCGTTTGTACTAGGGACAATCTCTTCATAGAAACTCAGTGTTGATTTAACTTGATCTATTAAAAATGCCTTTACTTTTAATTTATCTTCTTCATCACGGCTAGAGACAAAGATGGATGTAGACGCAGGTAATGGTTTATCATCACTATCACCACATTGATCCTTCTTATTAAATATAACCGCTTGTGGTATTTGATTCATATCTAAATCATTAATCAATTGATTTACTGTATCATATTGAGAACGGTATTCTGGATGGCTTGCGTCAACAACATGTAATAATAAATCTGCACCTTTTGCTTCTTCTAAAGTTGATTTGAAGGCGGCAATCAAGGTCGTTGGTAACTTTTGAATGAAACCTACAGTATCTGAAATAATTAAATTAAATCCATCATTTATTTGAATTTGACGTGTTTTAGGATCTAATGTTGCAAAGAGTAAATCTTTTTCAAAGGTTCCTTCGCCAGATAATACATTAAACCATGACGATTTCCCCGCATTCGTATAACCAACGAGTGCAATCTGAAAGACTTGATTTTGTTCACGTTTGCTACGATAACGTTCCCTGTGTTCCACTACAGTTTTTAATTGATGTTTAATTTCATTCATACGTGTTCGAATATGACGTCTGTCCATTTCTAACTTCGTTTCACCAGGACCACGTGTACCTATGCCACCACCTAGTCTTGATAAACTCTTACCATGTCCTTGAAGTCTTGGCAATAAATAATCTAATTGCGCTAATTCGACTTGTAATTTACCTTCGCGACTGCTAGCTCTTAAGGCAAATATTTCTAAAATCAATTGTGTTCTATCGATAATTTTAATGCCCAAATTATCATTTAATGTTTTTGATTGAGCGGTAGTTAACTCATCATTCGTTACTACGACGTCTATATCATGGAATTCAATAAAAGCTTTAAGTTCATCAATCTTACCTTTACCAACGTAATATTTATGATCGACTTGTTCTCTATTTTGAGTAACTTGTCCTTTAACATCTAGCTGACAAGTTAAAGATAGAGCTTCTAATTCTTCCATCGTTGAATCAAAATTAAATTCGTTATCATTTTGAGCATGTACACCGACTAATACAGCAGTTTCCAATTTTTTCTTTGTTTCATGAGTAATTTGCTGAGTCATGTTATACATCTCCTTCTTATATGTTTCTCAAATATTCTATCATAGTGTCTATGCAAAGACTATCCACTAAAATTATGTTACATTAAACTTATATCGAAAGGGTGATACTATGGAAAATATATATGATTTTGTTGTACAAAAGTCCAATGGTGAAGATTATAAATTAGAAGAATACAAAGGCAAAGTAATGCTAATCGTTAATACTGCTAGTGAATGTGGTTTCACGCCACAATTTGAAGGCTTACAAGCATTGTATGAAAAATACAAAGACCAAGGTTTTGTGATATTAGGTTTTCCATGTAATCAATTTGGTGGCCAAGAACCTGGTTCAGGTGCAGAAGCTAATCAAAACTGTAAAATTAATTACGGTGTGACTTTCCCTATCCATGAAAAAGTAGATGTCAAAGGTGAAAATCAACATCCTTTATTCCGCTACTTAACTGATGCAGCTAAAGGAATGTTAAGTGAAAAAATCAAATGGAACTTCACTAAATTCTTAGTTGATCGTGATGGTAACGTTGTAAGCCGTTTCTCACCTCAAAAGAAACCAGCACAAATCGAAAAAGATATTGAAAAATTATTATAGATATTGTTTTAATACAATAAAAAGCTTCATTATAGAGTGAAATAGCAACTCTATAATGAAGCTTTTTATATTACAAACATTCCTCTATTTGTCAAAAGTGCTAAAATTTGATGAGTTTATTACAAGTTACACTTTCATTAAGACCGTTGTCTACGCTCTTAAGAACTTGCAACGTTGCACTTTAATTACAACTTATTCTTCACTATTTACTGATTCTTCAGAATCTGAAATTTCAGTCTCTACAGTAAATGTGCTGATCGCATGTTTGTATATCAAATGTTGTTTACCTTGAGAAACTAAACTTACAACATATTTGTCAAAGTCTTCAATAACACCTTTCATTTGAAAGCCGTTTAAAAAGAAAACTGTAACTTCTGTTTGTTGTGATTTAAAGTTATCTAGTGCTTGATCTTGGATGTTGTGGTTTGCAATCATGTTTAGAACTCCTTTTATTTATTTGGGTTGTAATCTCATCTAACATCATTTGAAGTGGCATTGTCTCTCTATTAAACCATTGAACAGTCAATTTATTCTTGAACCATGTCAATTGTCGCTTAGCATATTGTCTAGAATGTTGTTTTAACGTTTCAACTGCTTGGTCTATTGATGACTCACCATTCACAACAGGTACCAGCTCTTTATAACCAATTGCTTGCATACTTTGAGTAGATTCATAACCCTGTTCTACTAGATTCTTCACTTCATTAAATAATCCGTGGCCCAACATAATATCTACACGTTTATTTATTCTTGAATATAATGTTTTGCGCGACATTTCAATCCCTATTAATAATGTATCATAATTTTCTGTAAATTGTTGTACTTTCTTGCGAGAACTTATAAGTTTTTTTGTATTTAAGTAATATTCAATCGCTCTAAGCACTCTTTTTCTATTATTTGGATGTATGTCTTTAGCAGATTGTGGATCAAATGTAGCTAAATAATCATGCACTTCTTGATTAGTTAATTGTTCTAATTTTTGTAATTGTATCTGTGTTTTCTGTTCAACTTCTTTTGAAACTGTCTCATCATCAAAAGGATAATCATATATTAACGATTGTATATATAACCCTGTTCCTCCTGCTATGATCGGTATCTTTCCTCTTGAAGTTATATCTTCTATTAGTGCTTGAGCTCGTAATTTGAAATCGTACACAGAAAATGAGTCATCTGGATTTAAAATATCAATCATATAATGAGGAATTCCATCCATCTCTTCATTAGTAACTTTAGCTGTACCAATGTCCATTTGTTTATAAACTTGCATGGAATCCCCACTAATGATTTCACCGTTAATTTGTTTAGCAAGTTCAATACTTAACTCTGTTTTACCTGATGCAGTTGGACCTACTATAACTACTAAAAACGGTTTATTGACGTTACTCAATAGTTATCCCTCACTTTATTTTTTTCTTTAACACTTGTTTTTGGATCCATTCAAACATATGACTCCAAATCATTTCTTTTTCATCTTCAAATAAAATTTCATGTCTTCTATTAGCATATAGTTGGACTGTTATATGATTTATTCCAGCACGTTTGAATTTCTTTCCTAATTTACGTATACCTTTCCCATAATCTCCAAATGGATCATCCTTACCAGAAATTAGAAGTATTGGTAATAGTTCATTCATTTTTTTAAGTTGATTATTATTAGCTGTACGTATCATATTCTTAACGGTTTGGTAAATTAATTGGTTTGACACTAAGAAACCAGTGTAATCATCCTTAACAAATTTTTTAATTTCATCGCGTTTAGATGATAGCCAATCACTACTTGTTTCAGGTTGGTCTATCTTTTTATTAAACGATTTATAAACAAATTGATTTACCCATTCTAGGCAACTGCGCTTCCCAAAAATTAAAGTTATTAATTTTAAAACGATGATGGCTGGAATCCCTTTATATTTTGGATATTGACCAGTACCAGTGAGAATTAAACCTTGCGCAATATCTGGATATTTCTCTACAAATAAACGCGCAATAATTGAGCCCATTGAATGTCCCAAAACGATATATGGAATATTGTTATCTGAACCGTGAAGTGTTTGAGCTATTTCATATGCATCTTGTGCAATGATATTCATTTCATCGTAATGACCTCTTTCGTTTTCATCAATATCAATACCATGCCCTCGATGATTATGTCGAATAACATCATATCCTTGATGTGTTAAAGCTTGCACAAGTGCTTCATATCGATCCATATGCTCAGCCATACCGTGAAAAATATGGACGACACCAAATGTTGCAATCTTAGCCTTATCTACTTTTACTTCAATCATAGTGCCGTCTTCAACGGTAATTTTGAATGATTGTTGACTCACGCATATGCCTCCTTGTGAAATTATAACTTAATCCTTAAAGCTTATATTCTTTTTAATATACCTTTCATTCTTAATGTTATCAAATTGTTAGACTCATTTTAACAACTAAAGCTTTATAACATAAAATTACTTTATTTTATAAAAAATGAACTGAGATGAGCTTCATATTTAAGCTCCCTCAGTTCAGATATTAACTGCGAATTTGAAGTTTAAAATTAATTTACTAGTTAGTTAGCAGTATCATATTTGAATTTAATCAAAAATGTTAAATTTCAAAACATAAATACTAAATTTATTTTAATACTGCAAGTTGTTCATTTCCACGAGTTGCTTCTTCAATTGCAACATTAATTTCTTTAGTAAATTCGTTTTGTTGACTTTGTGTATAATTTAGTAATTTAGCAAGTTCTTCAACAACTGCATCTTTATATTGTTTAACTTCATTCATATTGAAATAAAGTTTACCAGATCTGCGAATTAAGAAATCCGTTGGTTTAAACACCATTTCATTTTGTACACTATATACTAACTCAACGTACAATTCTAATGGTAAATTTAAATCTTTGTCTTGTGCAATTTGTGCGATGTTAAATAGTTTATCTACGTTAGAACCATATTTAGAAGCTAAACGTTTGGCAACTTCGGCTTGAAGTCCAATCGCTTTACCTTCTTCAACTTTGCGTTCCACGAAACTTTCAAAGTTAGCGCTACCACCTACATCACCACCAGAAATTGGTGTATGTTTTGTTTTACATTCAGCAAATGTCAATTTATATTCTTGTTTCAAGCGCTTAGCTAATAAATCTACGATTTCAAGCGCCATATGACGATAACCTGTTAATTTACCACCAGCGATTGTTAATAAGCCTGATTTACCTTCCCAAATTTCATCTTTACGTGAAATTTCAGAAGGGTCTTTTCCATCTTCTAAAATTAAAGGTCTAACTCCTGCCCAAGTTGATTCGATATCTTCATCTTTCACATTAACATCTGGGAACATATAGTTAATCGCATCAATTAGATAATCTCTATCTTCCTGTGTTGTTAAAGGTTTTGTTTTGTCATTATCATAGAAAGTATCTGTAGTTCCAACGTATGCTTTACCTTCACGTGGAATTGCAAAGATCATTCGACCATCTTTTTCAGTGTCAAAATAAACAGCTTGTCTTAATGGAAACTTAGATTGATCAATGACTACATGGACACCTTTAGTTAAACGTAATTGTTTATTGTTACGTGTATAATCTTTTTTACGAACTTCATCTACCCAAGGGCCTGCTGCATTAATAACTTTTTTAGCGTTAATTTCATACATTTCACCAGTAAGTTGATCTTGAACTTCAATACCTCTTACTTTTGATTTAGAATCGTAAATGAAATCTGTAGATTTCGTGTGATTTAAAATCTCTGCACCATTTTCTTCAGCACGTTTCATAACTTCAATTGTTAAACGTGCATCATCAGTACGGTATTCAACGTAATAACCGCCACCTTTAAGTCCATCTTTTTTTACCAATGGCTCTTTATTTAATGTTTGTTTTTTGCTTAACATTTTCTTGCGTTCATATTTTTTTACGCCTGCTAAACGATCATAAGCAGTTAAACCTAAATTAGTTGTGAATTTACCAAACGTTCCGCCTTTGTGCATTGGTAATAACATCCATTCAGGAGTAGTTACATGAGGGCCATTTTCATAAACAATCGCACGTTCTTTACCCGTTTCAGCTACAACTTTGATTTGAGCTTGTTTTAAATATCTTAAACCACCGTGAACAAGTTTAGTAGAACGAGAACTTGTACCTTGAGCAAAATCTTGCATTTCTACTAAAGCTACTTTCATTCCTCGTTGAGACGCATCTAATGCAATACCTGCACCTGTAATACCGCCACCTATAATAACGACATCGTATTCTTCATTTTGTAAATTTTTCTTAATCACTTCTCTATTTAATGTTGATAAAGCCATAAATATACCCCTCCGATATTTTATATATGCGAAAAAGAGAGACCTATCCATACAGAATCAAACTGTATGTAACAGGTCTCTCAAATCTCGACTGATGTATTAACTTAATTTAATCATATCACACTTCAATAAACTAAGCCATGTTTAGAGATTAATCTTCCAATTTAAAGACCTGAGTAGCTTCAACTGCTTTTTTCCAACCTTTATACAACTTAGTTCTGTCTTCTTCAGACATCTGTGGTGTAAATTCTGTTTCTAATTGCCATCTATTTGCTATTTCATCTTTACTATCCCAGAAACCAACAGCTAATCCTGCTAAATAAGCTGCACCTAATGCTGTCGTTTCTTGTATTTCAGGGCGTTCTACAGCAGTATTTACAATATCAGCTTGGAATTGCATGATAAAGTTATTTTTAACTGCGCCACCGTCAACACGTAAATTGTTCACTTCAATCTTAGAGTCTTTAGACATAGCTTCCATAACATCACGAGTTTGATAGCATAAAGATTCTAAAGTCGCACGAATAAAGTGTTCTTTTTCAGTACCGCGACTTAAACCAAATATAGCACCTCTAGCTTCTGAATCCCAATAAGGTGTACCTAATCCTACAAATGCTGGTACGAAGTAAACATTATCTGTAGAATCAACACGTGTAGCATAATTCTCTGATTGAGGTGCAGAATTTATAATTCTTAATCCATCACGTAACCATTGAATTGCTGAACCTGAAACAAAGATAGAACCCTCAAGTGCATAATTGACTTTACCGTCTAAGCCGTATGCAATAGTAGTTAACAACCCACTTTCAGATTTAACTGGGGCTTCACCAGTATTCATTAACATAAAGCCGCCTGTACCATAAGTATTTTTAACATCTCCACGTTCGAAACAAGCTTGTCCAAATAGTGCTGCTTGTTGGTCACCAGCAATACCTGAAATCGGTACCTCTTGACCGAAGAAATGATAATCTTTAGTGTGAGCGTAAATTTCACTAGATTCTTTAACTTCCGGTAATAATTGTTTAGGTACATTTAATAAATCAAGTAGCTCATCATCCCATTTTAAATCGTAAATATTATACATTAAAGTACGACTAGCATTTGAATAATCTGTAATATGTGCTTCTCCACCAGATAACTTCCAAACTAGCCATGTATCAATTGTACCGAATAATAAATCACCATTTTCAGCTTTTTCTCTAGCTCCATCAACATTATCAAGAATCCATTTAACTTTTGTACCAGCGAAGTAAGGATCTAACAATAATCCAGTTTTATTGCGGAATGTTTCTTCATGACCTTGTTCCTTTAATTCATGACAAATTGATTGTGTTTGACGGGATTGCCAAACAATTGCATGGTATATTGGACGTCCAGTATTTTTATCCCAAATAACTGTAGTTTCACGTTGGTTGGTAATTCCAATACCCTCAATTTGGTCAGCATTAATTTCATTTTCATTTAATACTTCAGTCATAACTGCTAATACTGAAGTCCAAATTTCATTAGCATCGTGCTCTACCCAACCTGATTTAGGGAAGTATTGCTTAAATTCTCTTTGTGCAACACCTTTAATATCGCCTTCTTTATCAAATAGAATGGCTCTTGAACTTGTTGTTCCTTGGTCAATCGACATGATGTATTTTTCCATAAATTTTCTCCCTTTCTGATATGTGAATAAAAACATTTATTTTTTAATTTTGAATAATAAGGAAGTGTACTATATGTATAGCACTTTTCCAAAAAAATTAACCACTAATTTAAGATATTTATTAAATTAATAAATAGACTCAATATCATTTGATTTATTAGATTTGTTTAAAACTAAACCTAATACTAATGTTGCTATTACTAGTAAAATACCTACCGCACAAATTAAATCAAATTGACCTTTATAAAATACTTTATAAATAACTGCTCCAAGCATACCTCCAGCTATAGGTCCTAATACAGGTACTATCGCGTATCCCCAATTAGAACCACCTTTACCTGCAATTGGTAATATAGCATGAGCGATTCTTGGTCCTAAATCACGTGCTGGATTAATTGCATATCCAGTCGGACCACCTAAGCTTAAGCCAATAGCCACGATTAAGCCACCAACAATAAGTGGATTCATTCCATCTGCAATTTTATTTACACCGATAAATAAGATACCTAAACATAAGATTGCTGTACCAATAATCTCACTTAAAAAGTTTGCAAAATAATTCTTAATAGCAGGTGCTGTAGAGAATACACCTAACTTTGCACCCTGATCTTCAGTTGCCTTCCAATGTGGTAAATACATTAACCAAACTAATACACCGCCAAAGATACCTCCAAGCATTTGACAGATAATATAGCCAGGTACTTGAGCCCAACTAAAACTTCCATCCATCGCTAAAGCAATTGAAACCGCTGGATTTAAATGTGCACCTGAAAATTTACCAACTGCGTAAGCGCCCATTGACACGGCTAATCCCCAACCTGCTGCAATTACTATCCAATCAGAATCCTGTCCAGCACTTCGCTTTAAATTGACGTTGGCACAAACGCCACCACCGAAAAGGATAAGAATAGCAGTACCAATAAATTCTGCTAAATATACATTCATGACGAATCCTCCTATAAGACAAAAAGATTCCTACAAAAGCGCTAATAAAGGCATTGCAGAAATCTCTTCGTCTCTTAATCTAATATTAACTTGTTTAAATAATACAAAAAGTTTGTAAGCGTTGTCAATACTTTTGTTAAAAATTTGTCACATTTAAATTGTTTGAAAAATTGTTATGATCGTTTTTTTAAGATTTTAAATTACAGCAAAATTGTTTACGATGATATCTACCATAATAAACGATTGCTTGTTGTAACGTAACTTGCCCCGCTATCAAGTGCTTGAACAATTTCACTTTCTTCATTAATTAAACCACCTGCTATAACTTTTGAAGGGGTTTCTTCATCAATAATTTTAACTATTTTATGTGCAATCCCAGGTAATACTTCAACGAAATCTGGTTCAACCTTCTTAATTAAGTTGATGCTTCTACTTAATGCTTGGCTGTCTATAATAAACACCCTAAAAATCGTTAACTTATTTAACGATTTAGCCTTCTGAATTACTTTAGATTTGGTAGAAACGATCCCTTTAGGATTATAAGTTTGAATTATATACTCACAAGCAAATTCATCGACAGCCATTCCTTTAATTAAATCAATATGAATATAAGTTTCAATTTGATTCGCTTTAAGCAAAGCCATAACACTTTTCAAATGACCGATATGCATATCTAATAATATGCACATCTTATAATCTGTTTTTATTAATTTCTCTAAATCTTTCATGTTGCGTATCGCTGGTAAAACATATTCCTTCATGCGGCATTTTCCTCTCTACATTACACGTTTAAATAGTTTTTCAAGTTCATAATTTGAGAAATTGATAATTATAGGTCTGCCATGAGGACAAGTGAATGGATCTTCTGCTTCACGTAACTGATCTATCAAATCCGCCATTTCATTATTTTTTAAATAATGATTTGCTTTTATTGATTTTTTGCAACTCATCATGATGGCAGCATCTTCACGCATTTTTTTAACATTTACTTTTTTATCGTTTAATACTAACTCAACCATATCTTGAATAATTTCTTCAGCTTCAGCTTTTGGGAACCAAACTGGGTAACTATTAACGATATAATCATGACCGCCAAAGTGCTCTAAATGAACACCCACTTTGTCTAATTCATCTTGATATTGATCAATAATCATTTGTTCATCTTTTGAAAAGTGGAATGTTAGGGGTATTAATAAATCTTGAACTTCATTAGTCACTTCGCCAATTTTTTCTCTAAAATATTCATATTTGATACGTTCTTGTGCAGCATGCTGATCTATCATAAACATGCCATTCTCATTTTGAGCAATAATATAAGTGCCATGCACTTGTCCTACGACTTCCATATATGGAACGCGTCGAGATGGTGTGTTACTCACTTTACCTTTAATATCATTATTATCTTGCTGACTGTATAATGTTTGATAAGATTTCGATGACGCTTCATCACTATTGTTTTGTTCAGTTACAACTTCTTCTGAATCGTTTGTAGATTCGTCATTTAATGATGATGCATCACCTTTGTCTAAATCATTCAAAATTTCTTTTTGAATTTGGAAGTAATCTTTGTCATCTGAACGTTTATTATTATGTACGAAGCTTTCCGTACTTTCATTAATTAACTCATTATTATCTAAATTTGGATTTTGTACTTCAGATTCACTCATATCATAATATTGAGAATTTGTTTTGTCTTGATTAGAGTTACGCTGCCTTCTTTCAAAGTCTAATTTTTGTTGTTTAAATTGATTTAAGACTTTATTTTTTTTAGGCGTTCTATCCAAATCGTTCTGTGGAATTAAAATTCTATCCTTGAATGCATAACGTATTTTCTCAACTATTAATTGATACAATTGCTCTTCCTTAGATAATCTGACTTCTAATTTAGTTGGATGGACGTTCACATCTACTAATATAGGATCCATTTCTATGTTTAAATAACATATCGGGTAGCGTCCTATTGTCAGTAATGTATGATAACCTTCAATAATAGCTTTATTTAGTACAAAATTTTTAATATATCTTCCATTTATAAAAATTGATATATAATGTTTGTTACTTCTTGAGTGTTCTGGCTTAGCCACAAAGCCCTCAAGGTGATAATCGCTTGTATCACCTTGAATGTGCACTAAATCTTTAGCTACTTTAATACCATAAATCTCTGCCATAACCTCATTTGTTTTACCTGAACCATTCGTTTTTAATAACGTTTTTCCATCAGATATTAATGAAATCCGTATATCAGGATGACTCATTGCCATCCGATTCACAATATCTGTAATTTTACCTAACTCTGTGTATAAGCTTTTAATATATTTTAAGCGAGCTGGTGTATTGTAGAAAAGTGATGAAACAGTAATATCTGTACCTTTTTTAGCTTTAGCAGGTTTACGACTTAAAATCTCTCCGTTTTCTGCATAGATTTCATATCCATTTTCTCTATCAGTGCAAGTTTTAAGTGTGACTTTAGCAACTGAAGATATACTTGCTAATGCCTCTCCACGAAATCCTAACGTTCTGATATGAAATAAATCGTCATCGTCATCTAATTTACTCGTGGCATGTCTATGAAACACTAAATCTAAATCATCTTGTTCTATTCCAGTACCATTATCTACTACTCTAATTGAGGATATACCTGATTGTTCTACCTCAATATTAATTTCTGTCGATTTAGCATCGATTGCATTTTCTAGCAATTCTTTCACAACTGAGCTTGGACGCTCTACTACTTCGCCTGCTGCTATTTTATTAGCTAAAGAGGTTTGTAGTTCTTTAATTTTGCCCATTTTCAAACACCTCTATCTCAATTGGTTTTGTAATTCACTTAGTTTTAGTAATGCTTCAATAGGCGTCATGTTTGATATATTAAGATTTTTAATCTGTTCCTCAATTTTACTAGTCATTGTTTCTGAATCAAATAAATCGAAAGAAGCTTGCTCAAATTCATTCTCATTTGCATACTTTGTTGTTTGAGACTTTTTATCATTGTTATTTGCATTTTGTGCGTCATCATCTGCAAACCCTTCCACTGAGGCTGAATCTTTAAGAACAGTAATGTTAGAATACTCTTCATTATCAGAAGCCTTTTGACTTTGTTCAAAAGCATCTAATATAACTTGTGCACGGTTAATAACTTCATCTGGCAAGTTAGCTAGTTTCGCTACTTGAATACCATAACTATCATCTACAGCACCATCTTTTACTTTATGTAAGAAGATTAATTCACCTTGATATTCATCTGCAGCCACATGAACATTTTTAAGATTTGGTAGTTCTTGATCTAAAGTCGTAAGTTCATGATAGTGTGTTGAGAATAAAGTTTTCGCATGAGATGTTTGAGCAACATATTCAATCATTGCTTGAGCTAACGCTAGCCCATCATATGTTGAAGTTCCTCTACCAATTTCATCGAAGATTATTAAACTATCTTCTGTTGCGTAAGTTAATGCTTTTTGTGCTTCTAACATCTCTACCATAAATGTACTTTTTCCTGATACTAAATCATCTGCAGCACCTATACGAGTGAATATTTGATCAAATATTGGTAATTCTGCTTTATCACAAGGAACATAAGCTCCCATTTGAGCCATGATGCTTATGATTGCTACTTGTCTCATGTAAGTTGACTTACCAGACATGTTAGGACCAGTTATTAGATATATAAAGTTATCTTTATCTAATTTACAGTCATTAGGTACATAGTCATTGTAGTCCATCACACGTTCAACAACAGGATGGCGAGAGTTCTCTAAGCTTAGCGTTTTATTATCACTAAATTCAGGTTTAACATAGTTGTATTTTTGTGCAATTTCAGCAAAACTTTGTAGGCAGTCAAGTTCAGAAATGATTTTAGCCTGTTTTTGTAGTCTTTCAGTGTACGTTTTAATGTGTTCTCTTAGGCGAACAAATAGTTGATATTCAAGATCTACCGCTTTATCTTCTGCACCTAAAATAATATCTTCTTTTTCTTTCAATTCATCTGTAATGAAGCGTTCGGCATTGGACAATGTTTGTTTACGATGATAGCCAAATTTACTAGGTTCAAATCCTTGTAAATTTGCTCGTGTAATTTCTATAAAATAACCAAACACTTTGTTAAAACTAATTTTAAGAGATTTAATACCTGTACGCTCTCTTTCTTTAGCTTGTAATTGTGCTAACCAATCTTTTCCATTTTTAGAAGCTTCTAAGTATTCATCTAATTGTTTACTAAAGCCTTGTTTAAATAGACCACCATCCTTAATGGAAATAGGCGGTTCTTCGATTAAACTATCTTCTAACACTTGTAATAAGTCTTCTAATGGTTCAAGGGAACTAAATTGATATGATGCTACGTCATTCATACTTTCAAGTAAAGATTTAATATTAGGTATCTCTGAAATTGAATGTTTAAGTTGAATTAAATCACGCGCATTGACATTGCCATAACTGACACGGCCAACAAGT
Organism: Staphylococcus sp. MB377; assembly: GCF_001922505.1. Classification (NCBI taxonomy): domain Bacteria; kingdom Bacillati; phylum Bacillota; class Bacilli; order Caryophanales; family Staphylococcaceae; genus Staphylococcus; species Staphylococcus sp. MB377. Next base: position 16,951 of record NZ_MAON01000061.1, read on the forward strand.
CTTTCTATATCATATACTTGATTTAAATATCCTCGTAATGTGTCTCTCTCAATAAAGTGATTCATGAATGATTCTACTACACTTAGTCTTTCTTCAATTCTTTCTTTATTGATTAATGGTCTGTCTATCCATTGCTTAAGGCGACGTGCTCCCATCGGCGTTTTAGTTTCATCCATTAACCATAAAAGTGTTCCTTTTTTAGATTTTAATCTAATACTTTCGGTTAATTCTAAATTTCTTTTAGCATAGTAGTCCATCTTCATAAAATCCACTGCAGCATACGTTATTGCAGTTTCTAAGTGAGACAAATCTCGTTTTTGAGTATGATAAACATAATCGAGTAATAGTTGTGTTGCTAGATACATATGATTATTAGTTAATTGATTCACTTCATAGCTTGCATCGGAAATAGATTCTCTAATTGTTATAGTTTCTGTAGTTAAATAGATTTGCTTTTTAAGATTTTCATCAATTTCTTGGTTAACAACGATTTCATTAGGATTAATAGTTACAATTTCATTAATCAATGTATCTTGATCTTCAATTTGAGTGGCTTTTAACTCTCCTGTAGAAATATCACAATAGCTAAGGGCGTAGTTACTATCTTGTTTAATGAAACTTAAAATGTAGTTATTTTGATTTTCATCCATACCACCTTGTTCCATGACTGTTCCAGGTGTTACAACTCTAACTACTTCACGTTTTACCATACCTTTAGTTTGTTTAGGATCTTCCATTTGTTCACAAATTGCTACTTTATAACCATTATTTATCAATGTTTCAATATAGCTATTAGCGGAATGATACGGAACGCCACACATAGGTATTGGATTCTCTTTTTTAGCATCTCTTTTAGTTAATGTAATTTCTAATACCCTTGACGCTTCTTTAGCATCTTCAAAAAACATTTCATAAAAATCGCCTAATCTGAAGAATAATAAGCAATCTTGATATTGCGATTTAATTTTTAAATATTGTTGCATCATCGGTGTCGTGTTAGACATATTTTCACAACCTTACTAATTTTTTCCGATTTATTACATGCTTTTAACTCATATATTTTAACATATGAAATGTTACAACGCTCGTGAGTTCATTTTATTGATGTTATTTATTTTTTAGAGTTTAGTTAAAAAATGATTCATCTTAATTTACAAATAAAAAAGATTATCACAACAAAATATAGAACACATACGTTTCATAAACGACTGTACTTTATTTTGGAATGATAATCTCAAATCAACTAAATCAATCTCTTATTTCCAAATTATTATTTTTTAAATCTATCTAGTAAACCTCTTTTTTTCAACATTATAAGTAAGAAATAACTAATAGCAGCTCCGATAAAACTTGAAATAATAAATGCTATCATTAAGGGTTTGACGAAGAAATCTTGCATACCTAAAACCCACGCCATTGGTATGCATAAAAGACTTCCTATAATGCCTGTACCAATTACTTCACCAACAGCAGCCATAAAGATATGTTTTCTATACATATAGAATACACTAGCCAATAGCACGCCAATCATACTTCCAGGAAATGCAAAAAAACTACCAGTACCAAATAAATTTCTTATGATTGATGAAATTAATGCTTGGGCTAAACCGTACCATGGCCCTACAAATACTGCACATAACACATTGATGAAATGTTGAACAGGTGCTGCTTTGACAGGACCTAAGGGTATGATAATAATACTGCTTAATACAACATTAGTGGCAATTAACAGTGCAGTAAGTGTCAATTTTCTATTGTTCATAGTGCTTATCCCTTTCTTCCATTAATCCTTATGTTCATCTTCATTATGTTCATTCAAACGATCTTCCATTGTGCTTATCATTAGTTGTAATAAATCATTTGCTTCATACTGAGCAGAACGAAATTCTTCCACTATTGGTAATTCATTAATTTCATGTTCTAGCGCTTCAATTTCATTTTCTGATTGTTGATAAGCATGTTGTTTCCCATAATTTTGAAAATTAACAGATTGCTTTTGTTGTTTTTTTAAGCGATTCATTTTACTTTCAATATTATGATTTTCATGAATTTGTTTCTCTATATTTTGATAAGATTTTATAAGATCTAAATTTTGAATTTTACTCGTGAGTTGATCGGCTTGTTTTAAAATATCATCTTTACTATACATTTAATTTGTCACCAATGGTGCATCGTTAAATTCTTTGAATGTACCATTTAATGAATATTGTTTTGTTTCATCAATTTCAACATTTACTAACTTACCGATTGCCTCACGTGGACCTTTAAAGTTAACTAACTTGTTCTTTTCGGTATAACCTGCTAAAACTGTATCATCTTTTTTACTTGAACCTTCACATAGAACAGTTACAGTTTTGCCTTCATATTGATTCATGGCTTTTTCTGAATAATGTCCTACTTTTTTATTTAAACGTTGTAATCGTTCTTTTTTAACGTCTTCAGGTACATTATCTTTCATTTTTGCGGCAGGTGTACCATCCCTTTGAGAGTATAAATACGTATAAGCGTGCTCAAATTGAACTTCGTCATATAGTGATAGTGTCTCTTCAAATTGTTCTTCAGTTTCGTTTGGATATCCAACAATGATATCAGTAGTTAAAGCTACATTAGGTATTGATTTTTTTATTCTATTAACTAGATCTAAATAACTTTCTCTTGTATATTTACGTCCCATAATTTTCAATACAGCATTATTTCCTGATTGCACGGGTAGATGGATATGAGGTACAATATTGCCACCTTTAGCTATTACTTCAATCATTCTATCTGTAAAATCCCATGGGTGACTAGTAGTAAAACGTACTCTTGGAATATCAATTTTGGAAATATCTTCTAATAAATCTCCTAATCCATACTCTAAATCCTTAATATCTTTACCATATGAGTTTACATTTTGACCAAGCAAAGTTATTTCTTTATAACCATCTCTCGCTAAACCGCGAACTTCTTCAATAATATCTTCTGGTCTACGACTGCGTTCTTTACCTCTAGTAAAGGGTACAATGCAATATGTACAGAATTTATCACAGCCATACATAATATTAACCCATGCTTTTGTACTACCTTCACGTACTTTAGGAAGGTTTTCAATAATGTCGCCTTCTTTAGACCAAACTTCGACAACCATTGCTTTAGATAGGTATGCTTCTTCTAAAATTTCAGGTAATTTGTGAATATTATGAGTTCCAAAAATCATATCCACATTTTGGTATGATTTAAGTATTTTATTTACTACTGACTCTTCTTGTGACATACATCCACATACACCAATTAATGCTTCTGGTCTATTCTTTTTTAAATGTTTTAAGTTACCAATTTCACTAAACACTTTATTTTCAGCGTTTTCACGAATCGCACATGTATTTATCAAAATAACGTCCGCTTCGTTGATATCTTCTGTGGCAGTATATCCTAAGGCTTGTAATATTCCTGCCATTACCTCAGTATCATGTGCATTCATTTGGCAGCCATATGTTTTTATTAAGAATGTGCGACCTTTGCCCATCCCTTCAAACTTGTCTTCTATATGAAAGTCACGATTATAATTTATATCTTGTTTTCCACGTTTACGTGCTTCTTTTAAACTAGGTGGTTGATAAATTTTTTCGAAATATTTACTATAATCTTTTTCTACTTTTCTATCGCGTTCATCAAGGATATTTATCGTACCAGCTTTTCTTTGTTCTTCGTTCACTTTAAAAAATTCCTTTCTATATGCCCTTATATCATTAGTTCATTATATTAAAATTAATAATAAAGTGCAAAAAGAGTTGAAATAGTTAATAAATTTGTCATTTAAAAAGTGGAATGGGGTGGGATAGAAATAATATTTTTACAATATTTATTTAGATATAATCTTAGCAAAGCAAGATTGACTAGCATTAAAAAAGCTTGTTATAGGTGTTTTTAGATCAGTCAACTACTGCCATTATAAAAAATATAGCCTAAGACACAGATTTATGTCTTAGGCTTATTTCATTTAACCTTTACTTACTCGTTATCATATTTTCCTGTTAACGTTTCAATTGTGATGCCAGCTGGTACATGGTAGAACTTAACTTGACTTATAATACTCGGACATTCTAATTCAACCATTCGTTCATGCAATTTTTGGATTAAAATTAAGCACTCGCTCATATCACCTTGAACTGTGGTCTCAAGCGGGCCAACTCTAAAATGCAATCCAGAATCATCAATAATTTTTATTGCCTCATCTACATAAGGTATAACGTCTTCATTGTTTGGCGTTTTCGGAACGATTTGAATACTCATTAATGTGTCTTGCATCAACAATCACCTCATTCAATATTATTACCTTAATTTTACCACGCCTTTATTTAACTTTCCTTAATTAATTGCCGAGTTAATTGCTTGGCCAAAATCATACATTTTATCATCCCAATTTGATTCATCCATTCTACTTTTACGATTAAACTTATTATTTTTAAATAAAGACTTTCTTAAACTAGATGTTAATTCTATTTGTACCCCAACTTCATTTTTGGTGCAATTAACTATATTATCATCTTGAACACCAGACATGTGACTCGGTGCTTCTTTAACTTCTACACCTATTTGATTTAATTCATTAGCAATACGCTCTTTTAATTGATTATCTTTACCACCGATATAAGCAACGTCTTCTTCACCAAGACATCCATGAATTGTCACAGCACGTTCACTAGATTTTACAAAGTTCATTGCGATATCATTATCATAGTTTATAGATGTCACATGCAATTCATTGTTTCCTTTTGTTCGAATACCGTTAAAGGCGAAATAATTAAATTGCCCTTCATTAGCAATGACCCTAGCAATTTCAGAAGTGGCTGGTTCAATTCCACCACCATGTATTGCCAAAATCGTTACGTCACTATCTCTATCTTCAGTAATTATCTCCCAATCCTCATTCTCAATTGTCTCATTTTGTAATTCTTTCATAGAATGATATTTATCCATTGTAAAAACCTCTCTTAAGTATAATGTTATTATTATTCTTTCCCATTTTATAAATTCTAATAAGTATTTAAATGATTTTTAACAATGATTACTTAAACTAAAATATTTTAATATTTTCTATACATCATTAAGCTATGGTGTTATTATTTTCCATAAAAAAATCTAAAGTTATAAAAAAACTCACTTCAAAACTTAAGGCGTTTTAAAGTGAGCTCATACAATTTCTATACAAATTGAGCAGTTAAGTTATTAAAATCTTCTTCTGTTATATGAATATCGCGTTTAGATAATGCACTTTCATTTAATTCTTCAATTTGAGACTCATATGATGGTGTTTCAGTATCTTGATATACAATACCTTTAACTAGTGATTCATGATCTAGAACAGTCTTCATTGCTAATTGTTTATCTGAAGTATCATAGCCTTCGATATCTTCTAAACTAGTTAAATGTTCTTTAAACCAATCATATGTATTTACTTTGTTGTATGTTACACATGGTGAAAAGACATTTACAAAAGAAAAACCATCATGGTTAATCGCATCCTCAATTAGTTTAGTTAATGCTTTAATATCACTAGAAAAGCCTTGTGCTACAAATGTAGCGCCTGATGATAAAGCTAATTCGAGTGGTGCAACATTCTTCTCGATATTACCTTTAGGGGTAGATTTAGTAACAAAACCTACTGCAGATGAAGGCGACGTTTGACCTTTAGTTAAGCCATAAATTTGATTATCCATAACAATATAAGTCATATTCATATTTCGTCTTAATGCGTGTATGGTATGACCCATACCAATAGCGTATCCATCGCCATCACCACCAGAAGCAATAACTGTTAAATCCTTGTTAGCCATTTTAACACCTTGCGCTAATGGTAAAGCACGTCCATGTATGCCATGTACACCGTATGAATTAATGTAACCAGATAGTCGTCCTGAACAACCTATACCAGTAATAATTGCTACTTCCTCTGGCTCTAACCCTACATTAGCTGCCGCCTTTTGAATAGCTGCTTGAACTGAGAAATCACCACAACCGGGGCACCAATTTGGCTTCACATTATTTCGAAAATCTTTAAATGTAGCCAATTATACCAACTCCTTACTTTCGCTTACTACTTTTTGTCCTTTAGATTCAATTTCATGAGGTAAGAAAGGTGTTCCATCATACTTAGTTTGATTTATTAATTTATTTTGAATAGTTGTATTCATTTTAAGGATATTTGAAAGTTGACCTTGATAATTATGTTCAACAACAATAACTCTAGATGCTTTATCGATAGCTGCTTGAATGACATCTTTCGGCATAGGATGTAGTTGTCGAATCTGCATTGTATTTACTTTTATACCTTGAGCATTTAGTCTTTCTGCGCCTTCTTGAATTGCACCTTTACTAGATATGAATCCTATAAATAGAATATCCGCTTCTTCATGATGCTCATCTAACTCAACAGGCTTTTCAATTAGTATATTTGATGTTTTACGCATTCTTTTTTCCATTTGTTGACGTCTATTTTCAGCCACTTCACTCGGTTTACCTTCTTCATTATGTTCAACGCCAGTTACATGGTGTATGCCACCTTTAACGCCTGGAATTGGTCTAGGTGATATTCCATTTCCTGTTAATGCATATCTTCTAAAGTATTGTTTATCGCCTTCTTCACGTTCAATATCAGATTGTAATAACTCGCCACGATGTATTTGAATTTTATTATAATCTAAGCGTTCGACTGTTTGTTTACCTAACGATAATTGTAAGTCACTCAATATAATTACTGGGCATTGATATTCTTCGGCTAAATTAAAAGCCTCAACAGTTAAATAGAATGCATCTTCAGCATCTGTAGGAGCAACTACTATTTTAGGTATATCTCCATGCGTACCATAAATCATTTGCATTAAATCTGATTGTTCTTGCTTGGTTGGTAAACCTGTAGATGGTCCACCACGTTGAGTATTAATAATGACTAAAGGTGTTTCAGTCATACCTGATAGGCCTATGGCTTCCATCATAAGTGATAAACCTGGACCAGCACTAGCAGTAAATGCTCTGACACCTGCATAATTAGCACCAATTGCCATATTGGCTGCAGCAATTTCATCTTCAGTTTGTACTACGGTACCGCCTACTTTTGGGACGTTTGCAATCATATATTCCATAATTTCAGATGCCGGTGTAATTGGATAAGCAGCCATGAAACGAGAACCAGCTGAAATCGCACCTAATCCAATAGCATCATTACCAATCATATATAAGTGTGGATTCTCTTCAGTCGTTTGTAGTTTGAAGTCTCCTTGTAAATCATTTAATTGTTCTTTCATCAATGTATAACCTTGATTTAGAGCTTCAATGTTCATTTCTACAACTTTTTCACCTTTTTTAGTAAACATATTAGTTATAAGGGTTTCAAATGTTGCAGTATCTAAATCCATGATTGCACATGTTGCTCCTATAGCAACCATGTTTTTCATTAATGCAGTACCTAATTCTTTAGCTGTGCTAGTAAAAGGTAATTCAATAAGTTGAGCACGACATTGTTCAGGTTTTGTCGGTTTAACTTTTGCATCAGCAATAATAATGCTATCTTCACGCATTTCATGATGATTCAATTCAATCGTTTCTTGATCAAAAGCCACTAGAATGTCTAAATCATCACTGATTGCATGTACAGGTGCAGTAGATACTCTAATTTTGTTATTAGTATGTCCACCTTTTATACGACTTGAGAAATGTCTATATCCATATAAATAATAACCTTTACGGTTCATTGCTGTGGCAAAGATTTCTCCAGTCGATTCGATACCTTCACCTTGTTGTCCGCCCACTTTCCATGATATTTGTGATTTCATATCATATGCCTCCTGTGGAATTAATTCATAATAAATCATAACAAAAATAACCACCGTCTTACTATGACAACAGTGGCAATTATTTAAATTCATACTAATGGACTATATTCATTCATCTATAAATTTCTTTTAAATTATTTATTAAATGGATGATCATCATTAATTAAAATTCTTTCAATTTGCTTTGTTTTTCCATCTTTATCTAAATCTATAATAACACCAGATAGAACACTTCTTCCATCATCCGGCACAACATGACGCTGTGGTAAGCTTGTGATAAATCTCTCTATTACTTCATCACGATTAATACCTAATATACCATCGTAATATCCTGTCATACCAACATCAGTAATATACCCTGTGCCATTCGGTAGTACACGTTCATCTGAAGTCTGAATGTGTGTATGCGTACCAACTACCGCACTTACTCTACCATCTAAATACCATCCCATTGCATTTTTTTCTGATGTCGTTTCTGCATGAAAATCAACAAATATAAAATTAGTCTCTTTTTTAGCCTCTTCAATAAGTTGATCAGCTTTTTTAAAAGGGTCGTCGATATCTTGCATAAATGAACGGCCTTGCAAATTAATAATTGCTAATTTAATATCATTAATTTGAATAAATCTCATGCCTACACCAGGTGCTTCACTTGGAAAATTAGCGGGTCTTACCATTCTGTTTGCATCATCAATAAAGTCATAAATTTCACGTTGGCCGTATGTATGATTACCCATCGTCATGAAATCTACGCCATCTCTTAATAATTGTTTATATAACTTTTCAGTTAGACCCTTACCGTGCGCTGCATTTTCAGCATTAACGATACTTACAGTAGGTCTATATGATTTTTTTATTTTAGGTAAATATTCAGCAATCGCATTTCTTCCAACTTTACCTACGATATCTCCAATAAATAATATCCTCATTGAATGTTCATCCTCTCATAAAAATAGTTTAATTCATATAGGTCTATAATAAAAGAGGATATTCATACTCTTTTTAAATTTGATATCTATTTTCTTTAGCATGTATACAACATATGTTAAGATAGGTTTATCAAAAGTAATAGGAGTTGTAAAATTTACATGTCAATTAATATTGATCCAGAGAAGTTTGCAGAATTAGTGGTAAAATCTAATCCATCTAAATCTGAAGATGCAGAAGATATCGCTAAAGAAAGTCTTGAATTATACATCAACGCTTATCGTTTAGCTGAAAGATATTCAAATATTGCTACTAATTGCTATGATACAGCAGAAATAATTTCTGAATTAAGAAAAACAGATTTACAACTTAAATAATTTATAAGACTATCAATTAAGGATAAGCATGAACATCAAATAGTTTAAGTTTACAATGAAAATTTATATTAAATGATTGAACTTTGAGTATGTCCTCAATCAGTTTGTACTTTTTGGTTCTAGTCATTTATTTGGAGTGAGACTATGAATTCGTAATGAATTCAATCTCACTCTTTTTTAATGACAACATTTCACCTACTTTATTAAATTCAATTAATAATTGAATTTTAGCTGAAAAGAAAAAACAGACCCAAAATTTGGATCTGTTAAAAACTATTTCGCATACTCTACTGCTCTTGTCTCTCTTACAACTGTCACTTTGATGTGACCAGGATATTGTAATTCATCTTCTATTTGCGTTTTAATGTCTTTAGCCAGTCTGTATGACTTCAAGTCATCTATTTCATCAGGGGAAACAATAACTCTAATTTCTCGACCTGCTTGAATAGCGAATGCTTTTTCTACACCATCATAACCTTCAGAAAGTGTTTCTAAGCGTTCTAATCTACGTATATAGTTTTCAAGCGTTTCTTTACGAGCACCTGGTCTAGCCGCAGATAATGCGTCAGCAGCTGCTACCAGAATTGAAATAATAGAAGTTGGTTCAACATCACCATGATGAGAGTGAATAGCATTAATTACAGTTTCATTTTCTGCATATTTTTTAGCTAATTCAACACCTATTTCTACGTGGCTACCTTCAACCTCATGATCTATCGCTTTACCAACATCATGAAGTAATCCAGCACGTTTGGCCAAGCTAACATCTTCTCCTAGTTCAGCAGCTAGCATTCCAGATAAATGCGCCACTTCAATAGAATGTTTCAAGACGTTTTGACCATAACTAGTTCTATAATTTAGACGACCTAAGACTTTAACTAAGTCTGGGTGCATATTATGAACATTGATTTCGAATGTTGCTTGTTCACCAGCATCTCTAATAATGTCATCTACTTCTTTTCTAGCTTTATCTACCATTTCTTCAATTCTGCCTGGATGGATGCGTCCATCTGAGACTAAATTAACTAATGCTGTACGCGCGATTTCACGTCTAATTGGATCAAAACCAGATAAAATAACCGCTTCTGGTGTATCATCAATGATTAAATCAATACCTGTTAATGTTTCTAAAGTTCTAATATTTCTACCTTCTCTACCAATGATACGACCTTTCATCTCATCATTTGGTAAATTAACTACTGAAACTGTTGATTCAGTTGTATGGTCAGCAGCTAATCTTTGAACGGTAGTAGCTAATAATTCATTTGCTTTTTTATCAACTTTTTCTTTAGCTTCTTTCTCTTTTTCTTTAACAAGTACTGCAATATCTTGTGACAGTTCTTCTTCAACCCTTTGAAGTTGTTCATTTACAGCTTCTTCTTGAGTGAGACCGGAGATGCGTTCTAGTTCTTGTTCATGCTTCATTATTAATGTCTGAACACTACTCTCTTTTGCATCTACTTGTTGTTGTCTTTCTTCAAGTTTAGATTCTTTTTGTTCTAAAATCTCATCTTTTTTATCGAGAAGATCAGATTTTCGATCTAAATTTTCCTCTTTTTGAAGAAGTCGGGCTTCTTGTCTTTGAAGCTCACCACGTCTTTCACGTAGTTCTGATTCAGTTTGTTCTCTTATGATTTGGTTTTCTTCTTTTGCCTCTAATAATTTTTCCTTTTTGATATTATCAGCTTCTTTTTGACCTTGCTTGATAATATCATCAGCAGTTTGTCTAGCTTGTAATTGCTTTTGATGCAATAAATTTCGGGCTACAAAATACCCCACAACAACCCCTAGAATAATCCCCAGCAAAATGAGTAGGAGGTTTAATAAATTCACATAAACACCTCCTTTTTCTAGGTATTTGCTTTGTATATCAAAATCTCTTTATGATTTTTATAAATGTATAATAATTATACATATTAATTGTACGTTTATTAACTTGTTAGTGTCAAGATATGAAATTGCACTGTATTTCGAATTTACATATATTACTTACTATATGTAAGTTTATATAAAAACAAAAATCCTACTACAATGTTAAGTGATAAAAAATGCCTCCTAGTATTTCATTTATTCAATGCTTAATACTAGGGTATCTTATCAAATGTAGCAGGCTTATTTCATATAATAAAAGTGAATTTTAGTGAACTGACGTATTTTACTAAAACTTTATTGCTATATAGTTAGCGAAATATTCACTTCAATAATTAAAATTGTAAATACTATTCTTCATCGAATAAGGTTTGCGGTGCATCTTCTTTTTCATCAACATCTCCATCGAAAATACCAAGTTTTTCTCGTAACTTACGATCGATTTCTTCTTTAACTTGAGGATTTTCTTTAAGGTATATTTTTACATTTTCTTTACCTTGACCCATTCGATCACCATTATATGAGTACCATGCACCTGATTTATCTACGATGTCATTTTCAACACCAAGATCAATCAATTCACCTTCTTTAGAGATACCTTGACCATACATAATATCTACTTCAGCGACTCTAAAAGGTGGTGCAACTTTGTTTTTGACAACTTTAATTTTAGTTCTGTTACCAACAATTTCTTGGCCTTGTTTTAACTGCTCAGCACGACGAACTTCTAAACGAACAGAACTATAGAATTTTAATGCACGTCCACCAGGTGTAGTTTCTGGGTTACCAAACATTACACCAACTTTTTCACGAATTTGATTAATGAAAATGGCTGTTGTATTTGATTTTGAAATTGCACCAGATAATTTACGTAACGCCTGTGACATTAAACGAGCTTGAAGTCCTACATGCGTATCGCCCATTTCACCTTCAATTTCTGCTTTAGGTGTTAATGCGGCAACAGAGTCAACTACTACAATATCAACCGCACCACTTCGAACGAAAGCTTCAGCAATCTCTAAACCTTGTTCACCATGGTCTGGTTGTGATAGATATAAATTATCAATATCTACACCTAATGCTTCTGCATATACCGGATCAAGCGCGTGTTCAGCGTCGATAAATGCAGCAACGCCACCGTTCTTTTGTACCTCTGCAATAGCATGTAAAGCTACTGTTGTTTTACCAGAACTTTCAGGTCCATAAATCTCTATAATTCTACCTTTAGGATAGCCACCTACACCTAATGCGTTATCTAATGTAACTGAACCACTTGAAACACTTGAAACACGGCGTCCTTTATTATCGCCTAGTTTCATAACGGCACCTTTACCGAATGATTTTTCCATATTTTTTATAACTGTATCTAAAGCTTTTTGACGATCATTATCCAAAGCGAAACCTCCTATTAACGAGTTAATCATCGTATTAATATCTTAATTAATACTATACATTTAATTGAATCTAATTACAAGTATTTTGCGAATATTTGTTCGCTTTTAACGATAAAAGACAAGACAAAATCGAACAAACGTACTAAATAAGTGCTCTAGTTTTCAAAAATATTAACTATTTAAACCAATTTATTAAATTTATCATGGCATAATTTTGACTTCTGCTTTTTAAAATATTTCGTTTTAGAGGCATTTTAAATGTCTCATATTTAAACACACTGTCATCATAGTACCCAAGATAAACTTGTTCTTGATTGTGTAATAACGCTATACCCCAATCAGTTTTATATAAATCTTTTACATATTGAGATACATATTTTAATTTATCTAGAATATCATCAAAATCAGAAACAAAGACTGATGAATCAGGTAGTTGTCCTTTCAATAAATGATTTAAATCTTGGTTTTTCAAACGTGTATATAGTGCACCATTTGTCACACCATCATATATACTGAAACTTTTATTTATAATATTCATCAAAGCTTGTTCTATAACGATATCATCCGAACCGTAATAATAGTCACCTATTCTTGCAAGAATCTTCTCTTTAGTAGGTTCAATTAACTTTTTGCATTCATTTTCTGTATTGGCATTAGCAGTTAATCTAATATAAACTTCATGCGTACCAGCTAATGGAGCAATAGTTGGATTTTCTTGACTATCAATTAAATCCATTAACTCTGTTTCAACTTGAGATTCTCCAATTCCAGCGAATCTTAATTGTTCTGAGTGTATAACTCTATCTTCATCCATTAAATAAGGTAATAACTCATTCTTTGCCATTGGTTGCATTTCACTTGGTGGGCCAGGTAACAAAATGACTTTCTTATCTTCATATTCCACCAACATACCAGGTGCCATCCCATAATTGTTTTGTAATACTTTTGCACCTTCAATAACCAAAGCTTGTTGCTTATTATTGGGCGTCATTTCTTGTCCTTGTTCTTTAAAATAATTCTCAATATATTCTAATGCATTCGTATCTGTCACAAGATTTTTACCAAGCACCTTCGCAACAGTATGCTTTGTTAAGTCATCTTTTGTAGGTCCTAATCCCCCAGTAAACACGAGTGTATCAAAACGTTTTAACCCCTCTTTGATAACATACTCTAATCTTTGAGGATTATCGCCAATCACAGTATGTTCGACTACGCTTTTACCAATACTATTAAATAATCTTGATAAATATTGTCCATTCGTATTAGCAATTTGTCCTAATAATAACTCAGATCCAACAGCTATTATTGAAATATTCATGTCCATTTATCCCCCTAACGATAATTCTTGCACAACATCTATCATTATAATGCAAAGTATGACATTTATTCTAAAAATTGAACTAAAAAACCAAGAATAAATAGGAATAGAATTATCTTTCTATCACTATCATTCTTGGTTGTATTTCACTAATTTAATGTTTGAAAACATCTCTACCTTTATAAAAGTATTCAATACCAGATAAAATCGTGAATAAAACACCAATATAAAGTAATACTTGTCCAATTTGAATGCCTATCCATGTTGCTAACAAATCACCTAATAAAATCCAAATAATTGCAACCATAGTTACAGCAGTTTTAATTTTACCTAATTGACCAGCAGCACTAACAAACCCTTGTTCAATCTGTAATAGACGTAATCCTGTAACAGCAAATTCACGTGCAATTATAATGATTGCTACTACTGAATTTGTAAGTCCTAATTGAACCATAACAATTAATGCACTGGAAACTAATAATTTGTCAGCTAGGGGATCTAAGAATTTACCCATATTAGTTACAAGTTGCCATTTTCTAGCTAAGTACCCATCTAGGAAATCACTTAAAGAAGCTACAATGAAAATGATAGCAGCAATAAGTTGTTCAATACGGATTTCAAATCCACCTAAAATAGATACATTGCCAAATCCAAAGTTTACTAGAGCAAATAATATGAAAAGCGGAATTAATATTACTCTGAAAACCGTAATTTGATTTGGAATATTCATGTTAAAGCCTCATTTCTAAATTTATCTCTCATTTTATAATAGTAACACAGCTAAGACCCATAAGATAAAAGTTATTATAATAATGCCACCAATAATTATCATTAATTGTAAATGTTCTTTACTCTTAGTACGATATGTAGGCGCGTCATCATTATGATATCTATATAAAAGTTCATTCAATTGATGTTGACTATCTGGTATTTCCTCTTGATGCGCTTGAATCAGTTGTTGTGAATCAATATTTACCACACTCGCATAACGTCGAATAAAACCCTCTGCGTAATCAACTTTAGCTAATTTATCAAACTGATTTTGTTCGATTAATTTCAACGTATCACGTTTAATTTGAGTGCGCTCTTCTAATTCTGCTAACGTCATTCCTAGCCTTTCACGTCTACCTTTTAATGTTTCACCAATTGTCTTCACTTTTAAAAGCCTCCACAACCACTATTCAAAAAATCCAAATCCTCCGCCAAACATGTCTTCTCCAAAGTCTAGCGAGTTTTTACTTTTAACTGTTTGTTGTTTCATTTGATCATATTCAATTTCTTGATTTTCATTTTCTCTTAATTCAATAATATAATCAAAATCATCCATGCTATAATTACCCGATTCCACAAATAAATCTGGATGTTCAACCACTTTGATTGATGGTAAGGTCATTACTTCACGCACTAATTCTTGATGCTTAGGGTTTGATTCTCTAGCAGTGACAGCGCCATCAATAATATAAACATGGTTAGAATCATATTCTCCTTTAATAAGAGAGCTTCGTACAGTTTGCTTAATCAATGTAGAACTAATAAATAGCCATCGCTTATGCGCACATACACTTCCTGCTACGATTGATTCCGTTTTTCCGACACGTGGCATACCTCTGATACCAATTAATTTATGACCTTCCTCTTTAAAAAGTTCTGCCAAAAAATCTACCAATAAACCTAAATCTTCACGTTCAAAACGAAAAGTTTTTTTATCATCGGCGTCTTGTTCAATATAACGTCCATGTCTAACAGCCAATCTATCACGTAATTCAGGTACTCTTAATTTAGTAATTTCTATCTCACTAAGCTCATTGATTATATGTTCAAAGCGATTAACTTTCTCAAGACTGTCCGTTTTAATTAATAACCCTCGTCGACCTTGATCAACCCCGTTAATCGTAATGATACTTATACCTAACATACCAAGTAAACTCGAAATATCACCCAGTAAACCTGCTCGGTTAACTGTGATTTCATATTCAAGATACCATTCTTTCTTTTCGGCTACTGTCATCAATATCCGCCCCTTGTTTTAAATGGTAACCTACCATCGGAATATTAAAATTAGTAATCATATTATAGCATTTAGAACTTGGTTCAAAAATCTTTTTTTAATGTGTAAGGGAAATTTACTATAGCTAATAGAATAGTGACGTTAAATGCTATCACATCCTCAATTGTCACAACTTAAATGTACCAAGCGCCGTTTACTTTTTGAACAGTTCCAGTAATACTTTTCGCCAAAGGATTCCATAGATAAGCACACGTATGCGCAATTTCACAAGGATTGATCATTCTTTGCTGAGGTAATTCTTCTAATATAGCTTTCAATTCATCTGAATTAAAAACTTGTGACATATTTCCACTTACAAAACCAGGCGTGATAGCATTAACAGTGACATTAGTCATCGCTAATTCTTGACTTAACGCTTTGACGAAACCGATTTGTGCACTTTTCATTGCCGAGTAAATTGTTTCCATACTCGCACCTGTTTCACCCCAAATGGATGAAATAACAATAATTCGACCAAACTCACTTTGACGTATTAAGTCTATAAAATAACGACAACATCTAATTAACTGCTTAACATGAATGTTATAACTAAGATCAATATCTATATCTGACATATCTTGCAATAAGCCATACAAAGCTGTACCACTACTGTATATCAAACAATCTAAATATTTGATATGAGCAAAGGTAGTTTCCAAATCAATATTTTGCGTCAAATCAGCTTGTATAAATTCGACTGCTTCCCCTTTGTACTTATCTTGTAATGCTTTTAAATCTGATTGAAAATATTGAATAATTACTTCATTACCTTCTTCTAATAAACGCTCTACAATTGCTGTTCCAATAGTGCCTGACCCACCAAGTACTAACGCTCTCATTAAGCTTTAGGCTCCAATCGACTATCAACCATATTATTGATATTTAAAAATTTAGTGGCAGTTTCGTTAATACTATCTAATGTTATATTATCTATAATATCTAACATATCGAATACACTGACGCCCTCAAAGTATAATTTAGAATATTGGTTTGCAATATATTCAGGTGAATTCAAACTTGAAATAAATTCCCCAATAAATTGTTTTTTCAACAATTCAAATGCTTCTTGATCATCAAGATTACCACAATACTTGTTTAGCTCACTTAACAACACTTCTTTTAACTTATCTGGATATTGCGTTGCACTTGTAATAATTGAAAAACAATATGTAGGTTCGAGTACAAATTGATATCCAAAAGTTTCGTCTATCAAATCTTCATTTAATAAAGTCTGATAAAATTCAGTTTCCTCACCAAATATTAATTCGAAAAATAGTGTCATTTCTAAATCATGTTGTACATATTCATGTGGTGACGCTTCAGTTGGTTCATTTTTAAAACCTAACATTAATCTAGGAGATTGTAATTTCATTTCTTCTGAAACAAAAGGTGTTATAACATTTGTTGGTTCATCAACAGTTGCTCGTTCAATGCTAGGCTGATTCGTCTTATCCCTTTTATTTTCATGAGTTTCAACTATGTCACGTATGTTTTCAGGATTGACATCTCCGACGACAAATAACACCATATTTGATGGATGATAAAATGTTTCATAACATAAATATAAATCATCTTTAGTAATGTTATAAATGCTTTCAACGCTTCCTGCTATATCAACTTTAATAGGGTGCTTTTGATACATAGCACGTAAAGTATTAAACATAATTTTATAACCAGGTTGCTCCTGATACATCTTTATTTCTTCAGCAATAATACCTTTTTCTTTATCTACCGTTTCCTTAGAAAAGAAAGGCGTTTCAACCATTTCTAGTAATCTTAAAATATTCCTTTCAACATTATCTGTTGCACTGAACAGATAGCTAGTGCGATCAAAACTAGTAAATGCGTTTACTTGAGCATTGTCATTGGCAAATGCAGTGAATAAATCTTCAGTATCATCTTTCTCAAATAACTTATGCTCTAAAAAGTGAGCGACACCGTCTGGTACAGTCACAAAATCATTTTGATTATGAGGTTTGAAAGTATTATCAAGAGAGCCAAATTGAGTAGTATACGTTACAAATGTCTTTTGGAATCCATTTTTGGGGATAACAAATAAACGTAAACCATTAGTTAATTCATGTTCAAAAACACGTTCATCAATCAGTTCATAGTATGTTTCCCTCATTAAGAATGATCCCCCTTTGTAAGTACATATATGGTATCTAGTTCTGCTTTATTAGCCATTGATATCACATCATCCTTTGTTACTTTTTGAATGTGATCTATGTAGTTTTCATCTGTTTGTTTATAATCTAACAGTAGTTGATTTTGCATGACCTCAATGATACTTTTAGGTCGATCGGTTATTTCGTGCCTATGAGAAATGATAATTTTTTTAGCAAGTTCTAATTTATCTATATCAAATTCACCGCGTTTAAACTTATCAAACTCCTCTAAAATTGTATCTTTAGCAAGTTCATATTTATCTGCTGAAACACCGCTTAATACAAAAAGATAACCGTTTTTACCATCTAATTGAGAGTGTATTGAATATGCTAGACTTTGTTTTTCACGCACTTCATTAAATAATACAGATGATGGATCGCCACCGAACATCGTGTTTAATACAACCAATGCATAATAATCATTTGCCCCGAATCGTGTTGGAAAACGATAACCCATATTTAATTTAGCTTGATCAACTTCATCTTCTTCAACTATATATTGTGTTTCTGAACTTGAATCTTTTAAATTAAGTTGATTAGTTTTCGCTATTGTAAATGGATTAATCGTAAATTTAGATTGAATTAATTGTTTAACTTCTTGTTTATTTACGTTACCTACTACATAAATGGAACATAGGTCATTACTAATCATGTTTTGATATGTATTATATAAATTTTCAGGTGTGATTGTACTAATTTTTTCAATCTGACCTGTCGCTAAATGACGATAAGGTTCATCTTTAAACATATATTTTAATAAATTCAAGAAAGAATATTGTGCTTTATTATCAATTACAGCTTCAATTTTCTTTGATAATAATGATTTTTCTTGATTTACAAACGTTGTGTTAAAGGCATTATTCTCTATAAGTGGATTCATTATCACTTCATATAGTACATTTAATCCTTTTTCAAATAAGGGGGGTGAATCTTTTAAATAGCGTTCGTTAACTATTTCTAACGAGATAGTGATAACGTGTTTATCTTTAAATTTTGAGACAAAACTATGTATGTATGCACCATATAGTTCAGATAGATGTTTACTAAATGCTTTATCCGTGGACCATTTTTTTGTAGCACGTATTAACAACTTGCTTAACAATGATCGTGCTGTAATAGTTTCATATTCTAAAGGTGCCATAAATTTAAAGGTAATCAAAGTTGTCTTAAATTTATCTGTAGGTAACACATCAATATGTATTTGATGCTCATTATTAGTTTGTTGTTCTAACATTCATCCACACTCCTTAATATTGTTTCTATATTTTTGTACGCGTCAATTTAAATTTAACTAGACTGCTTTTCACATAATTTAATGAGTATAAAATAGGTTTACCCATTTCGTCATAATGTACAACCTTTAATAGCATTAAACCTTCATGTGGAGATGCGTTTAGAATATCAGAAATATGTGGTTCATAACTAATGGCTTCAACCTCTGTTTCAGCTGAAGCGACTTTATGTCCCGTATTAGTCTCTATTGCATTTAACATAGAACCATCGCTCACTTGATAGTCTGCACATGTTAGATAATCTTCTGCGATTTTATCTAAACAATAAATTACTGGTTGGTGGTTGGCAGTACGCAGTCGTTCAATGATTGTAATAGGTTGTTTATCATTGATACCTAACATTTGTGCATCCAGTACGGAGGCAGGTTGTTGCTCTAAACTTAAATATTCCGTGCCTGAGTGGTAGCCAGCTTCTTTAATCATATCGTTGATGCTAAATAATTTATTCAATGGATAGAAGAAGGGGTGCAATGTTTTTACGCTTGGTCCTTCTTCAAAGTTATCTGTCAAGACTTGTTCAGTTATGAGTTCACCAATCGCTTCATAGACATCATCAGTTTTTACATTTAATTCTCTAGCAATAGATAAATTGCTAGGTAGTTTATCACCAGGTTTTAAAGATTGTTCTTTAATCTGCTTAAGAATATATTCTTTCACTTTAAAAGCTGAGTTTAACTCTGTCATCATTTACACCTCTTCATCATCTAAATTTACTAATACTTGTCTAGGTTTACTACCCTTTTGTGGTCCGATAACTTGGTTACGTTCCAAATCGTCCATTAATCTAGAAGCACGATTATAGCCAATCCTAAATTGTCGTTGCAATAGTGAAGTACTAGCTTTCTGTTGTTCAATTACAAATATATATGCATCTTCATATAAAGCGTCTTCACTCTTCATTTCTGATTTATCTACTGGCGCATCTGGTTCCATTTCTTTCACATAATTTGCTTTTTGTTGTTCAACAACATAGTTAACTACATCTTGCACTTCTTGATCACTTAAGAAAGCACCTTGTACACGCGTTTGAGCTGATTCACCATTTCCTACATATAACATATCACCTTTACCAAGTAATTTTTCAGCTCCACCAGAGCCTATAATTGTTCTAGAGTCAGTTTGAGAACTTACTGCGAACGCAATACGTGATGGTATATTATTTTTGATTATACCAGTGATTACATCTACAGATGGTCTTTGAGTAGCAACAATTAAATGAATGCCTGCTGCTCTAGCCATTTGAGTGATACGTTGAATTGCGTTCTCTACTTCTTTGCCTGCAACCATCATTAAATCAGCTAACTCATCTACAATGACTACTATATAAGGTAATTCTGCTTGTTTTTCATCAAGTTCTTCATTCTGACGGCGTATAAATTTATTATACCCTTCAATATTACGTGTAGATGAATGCTGGAATAAATCATATCGTCGTTCCATTTCAGCAACTACCTTCTCTAATGCTTGAGAAGCTTTGTGTGGATTTGTAACTACCGGTATTAATAAATGTGGCACCCCATTATAAACATTTAATTCCACCATTTTAGGATCAATTAACATAAGTTTAACTTCATGAGGTTTTGCATTTAAAAGAATACTAGTAATAATGCCATTGATACATACTGACTTACCACTACCAGTTGATCCTGCAACTAATAGGTGGGGCATTTCATTTAATTGAATTGTCATTGGTTCACCAGAAATATCTCTACCAAGTCCAACTTCCAGCTTATTACTCGCTGGGAATTTAGATTCAAGAACTTCTTTAAGCGTAACTAAAGAAATCTTATCATTGGGTACCTCTATACCAACAGCTGATCGACCTGGAATTGGTGCTTCAATTCGTACATCTTTCGCTGCCAAAGCGAGTGCAATATCATTATGCAAATTAACAATTTTACTAACCTTAACTCCTTGGGCTGGTTGGATTTCATATTGTGTAACAGCTGGACCAATTTTAATTTGCTTAACTTTTGCATTTACACCAAAATTTTTCATTGTTGATTCGAGTATCTGGCCTTTACGTTGAACTTCAGACTTAGATGTAGATTGTTGCTTAGCTGGCTGATTAAGTAATGATAATGGAGGAATGTGATATGCCATATTTGACTCTTCACCAGCTTCGGAAATTGTTCCTTTCATTTGATGATTATCATTTGAATTCGACTCTGGTAAATTTTCATCCTCTAGATTTGTTTCATCGTTACTACTATTCTCTTTATCAATATCTTCACTATTTAAACCAAAACGTCTTTTCTTACGTTTATTAGTAGTTGTTTGTTTACTTTCTTGCGATTCACTATGTCCATATATAGGAATATCTTCTGGTTCAGTACTAACTTCAGGGAAATCACTAACATCTTTGATTTGTTCTGACTTAAGTTGTTCTTGTTCTAATTTATGTTGTCGTAGACGTTCACGCTCTTCTTCTTTTTCACGTTGACGTTCTTCTTTTTTAAGTTTGTTTTGTTCTCTTTTTACTTTGAAATTAGATGATGCACTTTGACTTGAGTTTCTCATTTTATCAATTGATGCTTTAACAACATCTCTATGTCTAAGTTTAAGCAATAAAATAATACTAGAACTTAATAAAATTAATGTAAGAATGATGACACCGGCAATTGAAATGAGTGGAATAAATATTTTAAGTAAATAAAATCCTATTAATCCCCCACCAAAATTCGGAAAATGACTATGTTCATAAGCCTTATAGACATAGGATAAAACAGGTTCTCTTTCAGATACTGCACCTTTTTGAAAATGATAAATAATTTGTGTTGTAATTAATAAGACAAATTGTAATGATATTAACCCAAAAGTCCGTCTTGTTTTAGGAAATTTCTTCTGCATTGCAATATAGACTGTAATCAAACTTAGTAATATGTATGTTAAATAGCGACTCATTCCAAACAAATAATTGAAAAAGCTATCAATCATTCGACCAACAATTCCTAATTGGAACATTCCCAGAACCGACAAAATGACTATAATGATTGCAACGATATAGCGAATTGAGCTATCTTTTTTCTGTTGCTTTTTCTTAGTCGATTTACGAGCTGTTGCACCCTTTTTACGAGTTGTTGTTTTTTTCTTAGTTTGTGGCAAAATAGTACACCTTCTTTATTTCTCACTTAGTATTTCTTTTTATACAAATATTTATAGTATTCCGATATGTATTAATAGTATTTTTAAAAGTATGAAAGAGGTTGGAACAATACCAACCACATTTAGACTTATCGTCATAAACTAAAGTGAATAATTTAAGTAATGAGTTTACATAACCTTTTAAATTATTACACAACTGTGATGTTGTCCCGACCTCTTTTGGATTGTATATATCTTAAATTTCTGAAATAACTGGAATAATCATTGGACGACGTTTTGTACTTTCAAATAGTAATTTACTGATTTGATCTCGCATATTCTGTTTGATGTCAGACCACTCAATACGTTTCTCTTGAAGACCTGCTTCAACAATTTCACGAACCTTATCTTCTGCTTCCTTCATTAGTTCTTCACTTTCACGGACGTATACAAAGCCACGTGATTGAACTTCAGGACCAGCAGCAATTCGTCTATTTTTCGGATCCAATGTAACAACTGCAATAAAAATACCATCTTCTGCAAGTAAATGACGATCTCTCAATACGATATTACCGACATCTCCTACACCAATACCATCGATAAGAATATTGCCAGAATTAACTTTCTCGTTTAATACCATATCTTTACCGTCGTAATGAATAACGTCTCCCTTTTCGACTAAGAAAATTTTCTCCGGCGCCACACCAGATTCGTTAGCCAATTTAGCATGCGCAATTTGCATTTTAAATTCACCTTGAACAGGGATAAAGTATTCAGGTTTCATAATATTAATCATCATTTTTAATTCTTCCATGCAACCATGACTAGATGCATGAATCTTTTTATTGTTAGGAATAATATATGCACCTGCGCGCACTAATTCATTCAGTGTATCAGCAATGATAACTTCCATATTAGCTGATGCTGTAATTGCTAAATATACTGAATCGCCTTCTTCAATATTCATTATTTTGTGTTTCTGTTGGGCCATTTGGCTCAATGCTTCGATAGGTTCGCCTTCCATACCAGTGGCAATAATTACGACTTCATTTTTAGGATAATTTCCAACTTCGTTAATAGGGATTAACAAGTCTTTAGGAATGTCAAAATATCCCATTTTACGTGCAATATTAAACGAACTTTCAAGTGAACGACCTAAAAATGAAACTTTACGATTTAATTTGCTTGCAGTGTTCAATACTTGTTGAATTCTAATAAAGTTTGAAGCATAGCATGACACAATTAAGCGTCCTTGTACTTTCGCAAAAGCATCATAAATGTGCGATTCTATAACATTCTCAGGTGTATTATATCCAGGTTTCTCAGCTTCTGTTGAGTCACTGATTAATGCGAAGACACCATCTTCAGCTATTTCAGCCATACGTTTGATATCTGGTGTGTAATGTCCTTGTAAACTTTGATCAAATTTAAATTCACCTGTATAAACGATTGAACCGTATGAAGTATGAATGCAAATTCCTAAACTATCAGGAATGCTGTGTGTAGTGTTAAAGAACGTAATATTAACATTTTTAAATCTCATTACTGAATCATGATTTACAGTATAATAACGTACTTTCTTTTTAACATTACGTGACTTCATATTTTCTTTAACAAGTGCTAACGTTAATTTAGAGCCATATACTGGTGCATCAATTTGTTCTAAAATGTAGCTAACTGCACCAATAGCGTGTTCATGACCATGGCTTAGAAAGATACCTTTTAGTTTTTCTTTATTTTCAATGACATATTGAATATCAGGAATTACAATATCTACACCTAACATTTCATCTTCTGGGAACATTAACCCCGCATCTAACATAAACATTTCATCGTCTACTTCAACGATATACATATTTTTTGCGATTTCGCCGACACCACCAAGTGGAATGATGCGAATATCGTCATTCTTTTTTTTCACTAAACTCAAAATGTTACCTCCTATTATAAAATCCCCGTCCATATAAACTCATAATTTATTATAGTTTAATTTATGTTGGATGTACACTATTAAAGTATTTCTTGAGGCATTATAGTAACAATCGAATTTAGTATTAGATATTATATAATTCTTAATTTTAATGATTCCTATAAACTAATAAAAGACTAGGAAGATAATCTCCTAGTCTTAAAATATTATTTATTTTCATCTAATGCTTTATGAGAAGCATTTACGCGACCTTGTTTGTCAATTTCAGTTATTTTCACTTCAATTGAATCGCCTATACTTAATACATCCTCTACTTTATTAATACGTTCTTTTGAAATTTGAGAGATGTGTAATAAAGCATCTTTACCGGCAAACAATTCTACAAAAGCACCATATTTTTCAATACGTTTAACTTTTGCATTGTAAACTTGGCCTACTTCCGCTTCACGTGTGATATCTTCAATAATTTCACGAGCACGGTTAATCATGTCTTGATCAATTGCACCTATGAAGATTGTACCATCTTGTTCAATATCTAATTTAACACCAGTTTCATCTATGATTTCATTAATTTTCTTACCACCTGGTCCAATTACGTCTCTAATTTTATCAGGTTTAATATGCATTATTTCCACTTTAGGAGCATAAGCACTTAATTCTTTACGTGGTTGATCAATTGTTTGTAACATGTGATCCATTATCGCTAATCGACCTTGTCGTGCTTGTTCTAGAGCTTCTTCAATGACTTCACGTGTTAAACCATCAATTTTAATGTCCATTTGTATCGCAGTGATACCTTCTTTTGTACCTGCAACTTTAAAATCCATATCCCCTAAAGCATCTTCCATACCTTGGATATCCGTAAGAATCGTATAACTATCTTCACGTGTAACTAGCCCCATTGCTATACCTGCAACAGGCGCTTTAATTGGCACACCAGCATCCATTAAAGCTAAAGTTGAACCACAAATTGATGCTTGTGAAGATGAACCGTTAGATTCTAATACTTCACTTACAATACGTACAGTGTAAGGGAATTCAGTTGTATCTGGAATAATGTATTTTAATGCTCTCTCGCCTAATGCACCATGTCCAATCTCACGACGACCAGGTGCTCTAACTGGTCCTGTCTCTCCAACAGAGAAATTAGGGAAGTTGTAATGATGCATGAATCGTTTTTCTTGTTCAGGACCTAGTCCATCAATAAGTTGATAATCACCTAATGCTCCTAATGTTAGTACAGATAAAGCTTGTGTTTGTCCACGTGTAAATAAACCTGAACCATGTGCTCGTGGTAATAAACCAACTTCAGATTCTAGTGGTCTAATTTCATCTGGTTTACGCCCATCAGGTCTAATTTTTTCATCAGCGATAAGACGACGTACTTCTTCTTTAACTAAGTCATTTAAAATTGCATAAACTTCATCAATTAACAATTCATTTTCAGGATCTGCTTCGTCAACAAATTCAGTTGCAATTTCAGCTTTTAACGAATCCAAGTTTTCGTCACGCTGTTGTTTATCAAATGTTAAAACTGTTTCTTTTAAGCCTTTTTCTTCAGTAAGTGTTTTAACTCTTGAAACCAGTGTTTCATCACGTTCTACAGGTACAAATTCTTTTTTAACAGGTTGAATGTGAGCTACCACTTCTTCTTGGAATGCTACTAAACGTTTGATTTCATCATGTCCGAAGAAAATAGCTTCTAACATTTCTTTCTCAGTTATTTCACTTGCACCAGCTTCTACCATGTTTACAGCGTCTTTATGACCGGCAACTTCTAAATCTAGACGTGAAACTTCTTTTTCCTCAACGGTAGGGTTAATTACATATTTACCATCAACATAACCTACATTAACACCAGCAATTGGTCCTTGGAAAGGAATATCTGAAACACTTAATGCCATTGAAGAACCTATCATTGCAGCCATTTCAGGGGAACAATCTGGATCAGCGCTTAGTACTGTGTTCATAATTTGAACGTCATGTCGATATCCTTTAGGGAAAAGTGGTCGAATTGGTCTATCAATTAAACGTGCAGTTAATGTTGCTTCATCTCCTGGACGACCTTCACGTTTTTTAAATCCTCCTGGAATTTTACCAGCAGCATACATTTTTTCTTCATAATTAACTGTTAATGGGAAAAAGTCACCATCACGCGGTTCTTTAGATGCTACAGCCGTAGATAATACAACCGTATCTCCATAACGCACTAAAACTGCACCATTAGCTTGTTTTGCTAATTGTCCTGTCTCAATCGTTAACGATCTTCCAGCCCACTCAGTTTTAAACACTTTCTTTTCTTGAGACATTATGAATCTCCTCTCTGAAATCTATTAACTACATCATATCATTTATTTTTCAAATTTTATATTAGTGATTTATATTAAACGATAAAAAAAGGAAAGTACCAAACTAAATGGTGCTTTCCTCTTAATATATAAAAATTAACGACGGATACCTAATGATTTAATTAATTCACGGTAACGTTGAATATCTTTACTACGTAAGTAGTTTAACAAATGACGACGACGACCTACCATTTTTAATAATCCTCGACGTGAATGGTGGTCTTTTTTGTGTTCACGTAAGTGTTCGTTTAACGCAGCGATTTCTGCAGTTAAAACAGCGATTTGTACTTCTGGTGAACCAGTGTCAGTTTCGTGCACGCGATATTCTTTGATAATTTCATTTTTACGTTCTTGAGTGATTGCCATAATTAAATTCCTCCTAAAATTTGTATACACCTTAATCTGAGCTAGGCGTCGGAGTCTCAACCAGCCAAGATAAAGGAATAATATTTAAAGTTGAATTCGATTTTCTAGAACTCAACTTTAAATATTATACGATACATCATCACCGAAATCAACTGAAAGTAAGTATTTCGCTTTTTCTTTATCATTATTCATTTGTTCAACTAATGGATCAATACCATCAAATTTAACTTCTGGTCTTAAATAATGATGCCAATAAACAATGACGCGTTCACCATATATGTTGTCATTAAAATCAAAGATATTAACTTCAATCACTACTTCAGCTTTAGAAGGATCGTGAAAAGTAGGTTTAACACCAACATTAGCTACACCACGATAGATTTTATTTTCAGCACCTATCGCCATACTAACAGCATAAACCCCTTTTTTAGGTAAAACATAATCATCACTTGGTTGAACATTTGCCGTAGGAAAGCCAATTGTACGTCCACGTTTCTCTCCTTGAACTACAGTGCCTTTAATTCGATAGAGATAACCTAACTGCTCATTGGCCTTTTTTAAATTTCCTTCTTTCAAAGCTTCCCTAATTGCAGTAGTAGAGATTTTTTCAGTATCCATTTCTTGTTTACCAACTATTGTAGTGCTAAATTCATCCATTTCATTTAATACGGACATGTTACCTTTTCCGAATTTACCGTAAGTAAAGTCAAAACCAGCAATCACTTCTTTAACGCGATTATTAATAATATAGTCTTGAACAAACTCTTCTGCTGTTACACTCGCAAATCGTGAAGAAAAATTAATAACAATACAATAATCCACGTCGTGTTGTTCAATCATTTCAAGTTTATCTGAAAGTGGTGTTAAATAATCTGTGCGTTTACGTTCAGGATTTAACACAACAGAAGGATGAGGATCGAATGTTGTTACTGCCTTTTTTAGATTTTGCGCTGCAGCACGTTCATCCAATGCTTCAAACACTTTATGATGACCACGATGCATGCCATCAAAAAAGCCAAATGCCATCGCAACGTCTTCTTTTATCAACTGATTTTCTTGAATTGGATGGGTTACTTCTATCACTTTCATAACTTTAGACTCCTTTAATTAAATACTTTTTTAGGTTTTATTTCATGATTTTTATCCGGATGTTGAATATAAATTGCCATTACTTCCTCCGTCTCAGAATCAATAAAGACGAGTTGTTGTTCAATCGTTTGATTAAATTGTTTTTTATTAAACTTTTGTCCATTTAATATTCTAGTTTTTATATTTTCATCAGATACATAAATTTTCGGCAAACTTTTCAAACCATATTTTAAAGGAAATAAGTTTGATTGTAATGTGTCTTGCTCATGTAATTGTGAGATTTGATCTAATGTTATACTATCTTTAATGTCAAACCCACCTGAATTTATTCGTGTCAATAGCGACATGTGAGCTGGATACCCTAATTGTTTACCAATATCCGTTGCTAATGTGCGAATATATGTACCTTTACCACATTTAACTTCAATATTAAAATGACATTTCCCGTCTTCGAATTGAAGTTCAGATGTGCGTGCTATCGAATCTATATTTACTTTACGAACTGGTCGTTCAACAGTTTCACCTTTTCGTGCATACTCATATAACTTTTTACCATTTACTTTAACAGATGAATACATAGGTGGAACTTGTTCTATAATTCCTTCAAATTGTTTTAAAACAGCGTCTACTTTATTAATATTTATTGCATTTTCTTGTACATCTATTTTATCAATAACTTCTCCTGTTTGATCTTCCGTAGTCGTACTTTCCCCTAGAGTTATGGTAGCGTTATAAGATTTTCCCATATCCATCACATAATCACTTACACGAGTGGCAGTACCAATACATACTGGCAATACCCCAGAAACTTCAGGATCTAATGTCCCAGTATGACCTATTTTCTTAGTTTTTAAGATTTTTCTTAGCTTAAAGACGACATCATGACTCGTCAATCCACGCTCTTTATATACAGGTAAAATACCATTATACATTTTTTCACATCCTTCAGTTTTAAGTACACTTATGTATCATAACTTATCTGACTTAACTTGTGTTATTTAATATAAAAGTAATAACACTAATTCGTATATCATATAGCTAAATTGGTAAATTTTTAATTACTTTAATTTAAAAAAGAGTAGAACTGAAATTATACTAATTTCAATGTCCTACCCCTTAACTATTTAGTAAATTTGCTGTAATTAAGATAATAAATAATTATCTATCTTGCTTATGCAAATCTTGAATCATTTTCTCGATTTTATTACCATACTCAATTGATTCATCATATTCAAAGAATAATTCTGGAACGATACGCAATCTCATTCTTGAACCTAATTCAGATTTAATAAATCCTTTCGCTTTGTCTAAAGCTTTAAACGTATCATTAACTTCTTTCTCGCTACCTAAGACTGTAAGGTAAACTTTTGCTTGAGATAAGTCATTTGTTAAGTCAACGTCAGTAATTGTGATAAACCCTACTCTAGGATCTTTAACTTTATTATTAACGATATCCATTATTTCTTTCTTCATTTGTTCGCCTACGCGTTCTGCTCTCATGTTACTCATTTATGTCACCTCAATATTTGATGTTACTCTTCTTTGTTATTTTATTCACTATTTAAGTTAGATTTAAACGCATTATCTTAAAGAAACAATATATTGTAATGTTCATCATTTAAAAAGGTGGACGGTTTCTCCACGTCCACCTAAACATATATTGTTAAGTCTTATCTTTCGATTTCAACCATTTCAAATGCTTCGATAATGTCGCCTTCTTTAATATCATTGAATTTTTCAATTGTAATACCACATTCATAACCTTGAGCAACTTCTTTGGCATCGTCTTTGAAACGTTTCAATGTATCTAATTCACCTTCGAATAGAACAATTCCGTCTCTAATAATACGAACACCTGCATTACGAGTAATCTTACCTTCAGTAACATAACTACCAGCAATTGTGCCAACTTTAGACACTTTGAATGTTTGACGTACTTCAGCTTGTCCGATAACTTGTTCTTCGAATTCAGGATCAAGTAAACCTTTCATAGCTGATTCAATTTCTTCAATAACATTATAAATAACGCGATGAAGTCTCATATCAACGTTTTCAGCTTCTGCAGCACGTTTAGCACCTGCGTCTGGACGCACATTGAAACCAATAATAATACCATTTGACGCATTAGCTAATGTAACATCTGATTCATTAATAGCACCAACAGCAGTGTGAATAATACGTACATTAACGCCTTCTACATCAATTTTCATAAGAGAAGCTGCAAGTGCTTCAACAGATCCTTGAACGTCACCTTTGATAATCACGTTAAGATCTTTCATTTCACCTTGCTTCATTTGTTCAAATAAGTTGTCTAATGAGACATTTTTACTTTCTTGACGTTGTTGGATAACGCTTGCTTCATGACGCGCTTCACCAATGCGACGTGCTTGTTTTTCGTCTTTAAAGATAACAAAGCGATCACCTGCTAATGGCACATCATTGATACCTGTAATTTCTACAGGTGTAGAAGGACCTGCTGATTTAATTCTTTGACCTAAATCATTAACCATCGCTCTAATTCGTCCATATGTGTTACCTACAACTATTGAGTCACCGACATTTAATGTTCCGTTTTGAACTAATAGTGAAGCAGCTGGACCACGTGATTTATCTAACTCCGCTTCAATCACAGTACCTACAGCTTGTTTATCAGGATTAGCTTTTAATTCTTGGACTTCAGCTACTAAGCCAATCATTTCTAATAAATCATCAATACCTTCACCACTTAATGCTGAAAGTGGAACGAAAATTGTTTCACCGCCCCAGTCTTCAGGGATCAAACCGTACTCTGTTAATTCTTGCATAACACGGTCTGGGTTTGCAGTAGGTTTATCAATTTTATTTACAGCTACTATCGTAGGAACGTTAGCCTCTTTAGCATGGTTAATTGCCTCAATTGTTTGTGGCATAACACCATCATCAGCTGCAACAACTAAAATTGTGATGTCCGTTACTTGAGCACCACGTGCACGCATTGTAGTAAATGCTGCGTGTCCAGGTGTATCAAGGAATGTAATTTTTTTACCAGCATTTTCAATTTGATAAGCACCAATATGTTGCGTGATACCGCCTGCTTCTCCAGCTGTAACTTTAGTATGACGAATTGAATCAAGTAATGTTGTTTTACCATGGTCAACATGTCCCATAATTGTAACTACGGCTGGTCGTTCAATTGCATCTGGATCAACTTCTTCTTCATCAAAGTAAATTGATAAATCTTCTTCATTTACAACGACTTCTTTTTCAATTTCAACACCATAATCATCCGCAATCAATTCTAGTGTTTCTTCATCAAGTGCTTGGTTAATATTAGCAACGATGCCTAATAAGAATAATTTTTTAATAATTTCTGATGATTCAATATTTAATTTATCCGCTAACTCGCCAACTGTAATGCCTTCTTCATATGTGATTTTAGATGGCATTTCTTTTGGTTCTGCTGCTGGTTTATTATTTTTGTTACCTTTATTGTTTTTATTACTTTTATTGTTCTTATTATTTTTGTTACCTTTGTTGTTTTTGGCATTATTTTTGTTGTTACTATTGCCTTTTTGATTCGCGTTACCTTTGTTGTTCTGTTTGTTATTATTTTTAGTATTGTTTTCTTGTTTTTGGTGATTATTTTGAGTGTTTTGTTTTGTATTCTTGTTACTTTCTTGTGGTCTAAACTTTTTATCAAGCGTTTTAATTTGATCGTCCTCTAACGCTTGCATATGGTTTGATACTTCTACATTCATATTTTTTAACTCATCTATAATCTCTTTACTTTTAACATTTAATTCTTTCGCATATTCGTAAATTCTTTTTTTACTCATATAATCACTCCTTACAATATTCATCTATCATCGACGTAAGCTTAGTCGCAAACCCAGAGTCTATTACTCCAATGTTCACACGTTCCGACTTGCCTAAAGATTGTCCTAATTCTGCTCTTGTACTAAAGATTCTAAATGGAACATGATATGTTTCACATTTATTTTTTATATTCTTTAAAGTGTTTTCTGAGGCATCAGATGCCATGATAACAAGCTTTATATTATTTTTCTTGATTTCAGTAAGCAATACAGACTCGCCAGACTTTACTTTACGGGCTCTCATTGCTAAACCTAAAAAGTTTAAAATTTGTTCTTTGCTCATTTAGGAATCTCTTCTCTATAAATCAAACGTATAATTTCTTTATAAACAGGGTCTAGCTTCTCAGAATCTGCATTAAAATATCTTTCAAGTACGCCTTTTTCTTGGGCTGCTTCTACACTTTCAACATCTTTTGAAACATAAGCGCCTCTACCTTGTTGTTTGCCAGTACCATCAGCAAAAATGTCGCCTTCTTTGTTAATAACAACGCGAATCATATCTTTTTTGGGACGCATTTCATTTGTAATAATACATTTACGCATTGGAATCTTTTTCTTCTTCACTTAATTACTCACCCCAATTATCTGCTTATACGTCTTTTTCTTCACTGTCTGCTTCTTCGATATTTTCAGAAGGTTCATCGATATCTGCCGCTAATTCTGCAGTAGTTAAATTTGATTCCTCTAGATTAACATCTTCAATTTCGATATCTTCATCATCTGATTCTGATAAAACGATGTCTTCAGCTAATTCTTCAGATTCAATCACAGGATAAATTCCCGCTTCACGAGCATCAGTTTCTGATTTAATATCAATTTTCCATCCAGTCAATTTTGCAGCTAATCGTGCATTTTGACCTCTCTTACCAATAGCTAGTGACAATTGATAGTCAGGAACTACAACAACAGTAGATTGATTGTCTTCGTCAACGATAACTTCCAATACTTGTGATGGACTTAAAGCATTACGTACAAATACTTTAGGATCTTCATTCCATTGAACAATGTCGATTTTTTCTCCACCAAGTTCTTCAACTACAGCTTCAACTCGAGCACCTTTTGCACCAACACATGCGCCTACCGCATCGATGTCTGGATTATCAGAATAAACACTAATCTTAGAACGATCACCAGCTTCACGTGCTACTGATTTCACAATAACAGTTCCATCATAAATTTCAGGAACTTCTTGCTCAAATAAACGTTTTAACAAGCCTGGATGACTTCTAGAAACGTAAATTTGTGGTCCCTTAGTTGTCTGTTCCACTTTATTAACATAGACTTTAATACGTTCGTTAGGAATATATTTTTCGTTAGGACTTCTTTCAGCTTCAGATAAGACCGCTTCAATTCTACCTAAGTTAACATAAACGTAACGATGGTCAACTCTATCGATAACACCTGTTAAAATATCATCTTCTTTATCAATAAATTCAGTATACAGAATTTCTCTTTCAGCATCTCTTAGTCTTTGCATTACTGCTTGTTTAGCAGCTTGTGCACCAACACGACCAAAATCTTTTGGTGTAACATCTTCTTCGTAAATATCACCAACTTCATATGCTGGATTTTTAACTAATGCTGTACTTAAATCTACTTCGTCTCTGTCATCAAATACTTCTTCTACAACTTCTTTACGTGCTATAACTTTAAAAGTACCTTCATCCATATTTAATTCTACACGTACGTTTCTAGCACTATCATAGTTCTTTTTATATGCAGTTATTAAAGCTGCTTCAATTGCATCAATTAATACTTCTCTAGGGATTTTCTTTTCTTTTTCTAAATATTCAGTTGCTAATAAAAGTTCATTACTTGCCACAATTATTCCTCCTCATCACGTTAAATCATTACAGCGTGACGTGCTTTTGCAATTTTATTTCTTGGTATTTCAATTTGTTTTGTTTTAGCTTTTTCTTTAAATTCCATCGTGATTGTGTCTTCATCAACAGCTTTTAAAATTCCAAGCCACTCTTTATCGCCTTCAATTGGCACATATAATGATACAAATACTGGTTTATCAATTGCATTGTGATAATCTTTTTCTTTTTTAATTGGACGTTCCGCACCTGGTGATGCTACGTCTAAGTAGTACATATCTGGAATTGGATCATTCTCATCGATTGCCTCGCTGATTTTTTCAGATGCAAGTGTGCAATCATTTAAATCGACACCGCCCTCTTTATCAATAGAGATTCTTAAGAAATGATCTTTCCCCTCTTTAGTGTATTCAACTTCAACTAATTCAAAATTCAATTCGTCTAAAATAGGAGTTATGATTGTTTCTACTTCTTCAGTGATTTTACTCATACAGGCCTCCTTTTTCGGCAAATAGAAAAGAGCGGGTATATGCCCACTCTTTCTGCCTGAGTCTAATTTTTTACGCACATTAAGTATATCACACTTTAATTCCTTAAACAAATGTCTATCTCTTGCATCACAGAGACTAATAAAATACTTTTGAGCTTGGAATATAAAATTACATATCAAAAATAGACAATTGTGCCTTATCTGGAAGATTAGGTAAAGAACCTAAATCATCAAGATACTCAATTATTTTTTGAGATAATCCAGCCTTTTTATTTAAATCTTCTTTAGATAGGAATGGTCCATCTTCTCGCGCTTCAACAATACGTTTAGCAACATTCTCTCCAAGTCCAGGTACAGAAATAAATGGAGGAATTAAGGTATCTCCTTCAATAATAAAGTCAAATGCCTGACTTTTCTCTAGACTAATTGGTTGCATACGGAATCCGCGATGAGCCATTTCATTCATAATTTCTAAGACAGTAAGAACGTCTTTTTCTTTTTTACCGAGGTCCATGTATCTTGAATACATATCTTTGACTGTATTCTTTATGCTTTCTTTGTCTTTAATCATAGTAATCAAATCAAAGTCTGATGCACGAATTGTGAAATAAGATGCATAATAATAAAGCGGATGATGTACTTTGAAATATGCAATTCTCACTGCCATTAATACATATGCAGCCGCGTGGGCTTTAGGGAACATGTACTTAATTTTCAGACAAGAATCTAAATACCAATCTGGTACATCATTCTCTTTCATAGCATCTATCATTTCTTCAGTTAAACCTTTACCTTTACGCACTGACTCCATTGTTTTGAAGGCCATTGAGGGTTCTAATCCTGCATACATTAAATAAACCATGATATCATCACGACAACCTATAACGCTTGATAAATCACAAATACCTGAACGAATTAATTCTTGTGCATTACCTAACCAAACATCAGTACCATGAGATAATCCTGATATTTGTACAAGTTCTGAAAAAGTTGTTGGTTTCGTATCTTCTAACATTTGTCGAACAAATCCTGTACCAAATTCAGGTACACCGAACGTTCCAGTCTTACAAAGTATCTCCTCTTCAGTTACACCTAATGACTCAGGACTACTAAAGATTTGCATTGTCTCTTTATCATCTACTGGAATGGTCTTAGGATCTATACCAGATAAATCTTGTAACATACGAATCATTGTAGGATCATCATGTCCTAATATATCAAGTTTTAAAACATTATCATGGATGGAGTGGAAGTCGAAATGCGTTGTCATCCAAGAAGCGCTTTGATCATCTGCAGGAAATTGTATCGGGGTGAAATCATAAATATCCATGTAATCAGGAACTACTATAATCCCACCTGGATGTTGTCCTGTTGTACGTTTTACACCTGTACATCCTTTAACCAGACGATCGATTTCCGCACCACGTTTATGAATACCTTGGTCATTTAAGTAGCCTTTGACATATCCAAACGCCGTTTTTTCGGCAACTGTACCTATTGTTCCTGCACGGAACACCTTGTCTTCCCCGAAAAGCACTTTAGTATAGTTATGAGCGTTTGGTTGGTACTCACCACTAAAGTTCAAGTCAATATCAGGAACTTTATCTCCTTTAAATCCTAAGAATGTTTCAAATGGTATGTCTTGCCCTTCTTTAATAAGTTCAGCACCACAAGTGCTACATTGTTTATCAGGTAAGTCAAACCCAGAACCTACAGACCCATCATCAAAGAATTCACTCGTTTTACAGTTAGGACAAATGTAATGAGGTGGCAAGGGATTAACTTCAGTTATTTCAGTCATTGTTGCCACAAAACTAGATCCAACCGAACCACGCGAACCTACTAAATATCCATCATCTAGAGATTTTTTAACAAGACGTTGTGAAATTAAATAGATAACCGAGAATCCATTTCCGATGATACTTGCTAGTTCTTTTTCAAGACGATCGATTACGATTTGTGGTAAATCTTCACCGTATAATTTTTTGGCATTTGTGTAGCTTAGTTCACGAATTTCTTCATTTGCTCCATCCATACGTGGCGTAAACAATTGATCTTTAATTGGAATAACTTTTTCAATTCGGTCTGCTAATTCATTTGTGTTTTTAACAACTATTTCATGTGCCTTTTCTTCACCTAAAAAGTGAAACTCATCTAACATCTCATCTGTCGTTCTAAAATGCGCTTCTGGTAGAGTTGAGCGATTCAAAGGATTACCAGGTTGAGATGCGATTAAGATTTTACGAGCAATCGCGTCATGTTCATACAAATAATGCGCATTTCCTGTCGCTA
Organism: Staphylococcus sp. MB377; assembly: GCF_001922505.1. Classification (NCBI taxonomy): domain Bacteria; kingdom Bacillati; phylum Bacillota; class Bacilli; order Caryophanales; family Staphylococcaceae; genus Staphylococcus; species Staphylococcus sp. MB377. Next base: position 53,427 of record NZ_MAON01000061.1, read on the forward strand.
TTACTGGAATACCTGTACTTTCTCCTGCTTTTAATATACGTTCATAAATTTCATAAAGTGTTTCAGTATCTCTTATGAGTTCTCTATCAATAAGATCTTGATACAGTTTAGGTGGTTGTACTTCAATAAAATCATAATATTTAGCGATTTTTTCAACTTCCGATTGGTCTCTCTGCATTACAGCAGTGAATAATTCACCTTCATCACAAGCTGTTCCAACTAGTATGCCTTCACGATATTCATTTAATAATGAACGTGGAATTCTAGGAGTTCGATAATAATATTTAACTAATGAGGCACTTACAATTTTAAATAAGTTCTTTAAGCCTTCTTGTGTTTGAACAATTAATGTCACATGTGTCGGACGTGCACGTTTATATGCATCCTCATTAGACAGTTTTTGATTAATGTCTTTATGATTTGTAACTCCTAACTCTTTCATTTGCTGAACCATCTTAATGAAGATATACGCTGTAGCCTCAGTATCATAAATGGCTCTATGGTGTTGAGTTAATTCTACACCATACTTTTTCGCTAAAAAGTTTAATCCGTGTTTACCATATTCAGTATTAATCGTACGTGATAGTTCTAAAGTATCTATGACACCATTCGTTGATGGCCCAAAGCCAAGCCTTTCATATCCAGTGTCAATAAACCCCATATCAAATGATGCATTATGTGCTACAAATATAGCATCTCCTACCCATTCTTTAAATTCAGTCAATACTTCCTCAATCTCAGGTGCATCAGTCAACATATCATCAGTAATGTGAGTTAAATTAATGATTGTTTCTGATAATTTTTCGTGTGGATTACTGAATCGTTCAAATTTATCAATAATTTCCCCGTCTTTAACTTTAACGGCGGCCAATTCTATAATTTGATCGTATTGGTTTGAAAGTCCAGTTGTTTCAACGTCAAATACAACATAAGTTGCTTCTTTAAGATCTCGATCTGTTGGTTTGTAAGCAATAGGTACTCCGTCATCTACGAGCATACCTTCCATACCATAAATCATTTTAATACCATTTTTTTCAGCGGCACCATGAGCATCAGGAAAGGCTTGAACGACATTATGATCTGTAACTGCTATCGCTTTATGTCCCCATTTTGCAGCTTGATTAATATATGCACTTATATTAGGAATACCATCCATTTGACTCATTGATGTATGTAAATGAAACTCTACACGCTTTTCTTCTGCTTTATCTTGCTTAGGTGTCTTTTTGATTTCTTCTATATCAGTCATCATCATTACTAAATCTCTTACAAACGTGTCTTCTTCAATACGTCCTTGAGCGCGTACCCATTTACCTACACTTAGTGCCTTAAAGTGATCTAAATCATCTTTATTTTTTCTTGTAAACATCTTAAGTACAAGAGAATCTGTGTAGTCTGTGACTTTTAACTCAACAATATGACGACCACTCTTTAATTCTTTTAGGTTAATATCAAATATAACCCCTTCAATCGCTACTTTGAACTCTTCTTCAATGATTGATTCAATTGGTTTTATATTATCAATTTGTATCGGTTTACCAATTTGACACTTATCAACATTACTTTCATTGTTATCTTGTTGTTTCGTTTTTTCTGCTTTGATTTTTTCAATTTTTTCAGTAGCTTCACGAGCACTTTTTTCATCTTCTTCTTGAATATGTGCTTCTAATGAAGCTAAATCATCATAAGAACTTGAGTCGTCCGTTTCAAAAACAACTTTATCAATATCAAAACCACATTTACGAAAACCCTTTACTAAGCTACCATTACATACTTTGTCAAAGTGATTTCTTTCGATGTCATTAGAGGTCATTACTTTCAACACATTACCAGACATAATTAAACGCTTCTGTTTAAGTTGACCTTTTACTTTAGGTGAAAGTGCAGTATGTTCTATACAATGACCAAAATATTTGATAGCATGCTCATCTTGATTACTTGTATCTTGAATTGTAAAATGCCAATCAACTTTGGCAATTTCTTTAAATTCTTCAGTAATCGCATTAGTGAATATTAAATAATCTTCATGTGATAGAAAATATGGCAATGTAATTTGAAATTCCCACGTTCTATTTTTATTTGACACATCTACTCGCGTTAATTCACCTTTTTCAATGATTTTTTGATCTAGTTGATTGGAAACTTTAATCTGGTCAGCGAGTACTTTGAATTTTTCTTGATTCGTCATTGCCATGACAGATAACCACCCTTATATCTAACTAATTTCTCAATTATATGTATACGTAACGTGTTATGATCTAACTGCAAACTTGATATCCATTATACTACTTTGCCATGTGCTTTTCATATGTTTCGTTTTAAAATTTTTAGTAAAAAAAGAGGTTTAGACAAATATGAAATTGTCTTAACCTCATTTAGCATTATGCATTGAATATCCTTGTTGAACAAATGAAATCAAGTACATTCATCAAATTCAACTTAGTCTATGCAAATTATAAATTACTATAAAGTGTAGCGATATGAGTGTTTAAATCGTTAATATGAACATCTTCGCTTTCACCAGTTTGACGTACTTTAACTTCAACGATACCCTCACTAGCATTTTTACCAACTACAATTCTTATTGGAAGACCGATTAAATCTGCATCATTAAATTTAACGCCAGCTCGATCTTTACGATCATCATAAAGTACATCATATTGTTGTTGTAATTCTTTATACAATTGATCACCTAATTCTAGTTGTTCATCCTTTTTAGGATTAATAGTAATTAGATGTAAATCAAATGGTGTAACTGATTTAGGCCAAATAATACCATTTTCATCATTATTTTGTTCAACAATGGCACTTAGCGTTCTTGAAACGCCTATTCCATAGCACCCCATGATTAATGGCTTAGCTTTACCTTGGTTATCTAAGAATGTTGCGTTCATTGCTTCTGAGTATTTAGTTCCTAACTTAAATACTTGACCTACTTCAATGCCTTCAGCAAATTTCGCTTCGCCAGAGCCATCGCTTAATGGTTCTCCTTCTAAGATAAAACGGAAATCTCCAAACTCATCAACCTTGAAATCTCGGTCTAAATTAGCGTTAATATAGTGGAATCCATTCTCATTAGCACCAACGACTAAATTATTTAAATCTTTGACATAATTATCTGCAAAAATTCTAATATCTTTATCATGAACTGGTCCCAGTGAACCAGGATTAGCACCTAATAAATTAACAATCTCATCTTGAGTGGCCATTTCAACGTTATCTGTTTCAAAGAATGCTTTTACTTTGACATCATTTAATTCATGATGACCACGTATTAAGAACATAATGAATTCTCCATCAATTTTAAATATCATTGATTTAACAATTTCATCAACCGGACGGTTTAAAAAATCAGCTAATTCTTGAGCAGTTTTAACATTAGGTGTTTCAATCTTCTCTAGTTCTGCTACTTCTGAATGCTTTTCATTTGGATGATAAACGACTTCCGCTTTTTCAATATTAGCTGCATAATCACTTTGCTTACTATAAACGATAGTATCTTCACCAATTTCACTTAAGGCCATGAATTCGTGTGTGTGGTTACCGCCAATTGCACCTGAGTCTGCAACCACTGGTCGAGCATTGATGCCAACACGTTTGAATATACGATCGTAAGCATTGTACATATCTTGATATGTTTCATCTAACGATGCTTCATCAGCATGGAATGAATACGCATCTTTCATAATAAACTCTCTACCTCTTAACAAACCAAAGCGTGGACGTTTCTCATCTCGAAATTTAGATTGTATTTGGAATAACGTTAAAGGTAATTGTTTATATGATTTAAGTTCATCTCTAACGATAGAAGTCACTACTTCCTCATGTGTAGGACCTAAAGCAAATTCACGTCCATTACGATCTTTTAAGCGCATTAACTCTGGACCGTATGCACCCCAACGACCTGATTCTTCCCAAAGTTCTGCTTGTTGAAGTGCAGGCATTAAAATTTCAACGGCATCAATGCTTTCCATTTCTTCACGTATGATTTTAGAAATATTATTTAACACACGAGAGGCTAATGGTAAATAGCTATAAATACCACTTGTACTTTGTTTGATTAATCCTGCTTTTAATAATAATTGGTGACTCAATGCTTCTGCTTCAGCAGGGACATCTCTCCTAGTTGGTATGAAAACTTTCGATTGTTTCATCACTTAATCCTCCTTATTCTACAAGAAATAACGTTGTATATCGTTCCAAGTTACTAGAACCATTATAATTAAGACAAAAATAGCACCAGCAGCTATTATAATTGTCTCTGCTTTTTTATTAACTGGCCTTCTGAAAATTGCTTCATAGATAACAAATAAAATTCGACCACCATCAAGTGCTGGAATTGGTAATAGGTTCATTATACCTAAGTTAACACTTAATAGTGCAGTGTAGTATGTTAATGCAATGATACCCTGTTTAACTACAGAGTCAACATTATGATAAATACCCACTGGACCATTTAACATATCAAATGAGAATTGACCTGTGAATATACTTGCAATCATTGTTCCTACAGCTTTAAAGATTAATGTACTGGCACTAACAAACTGATCAAACCCTAGCGCAATTGGTTTTATTAAAGTATGTTCTTTCTGAGGTTGGAAACCTAAAATGTACGTCGTCTCAGAATTTAATTTAGTTTGCTTAATAACTTGCTTTTTAGGAGTTATATCCACTGTCTTTGTTTGATTATCTCTTTCAAATTTTATCATTGTTTTATTATCTTTAATTTTATTTGCTGCAGACTGAATGTCATCAAAACTCTTAGTTTTATATTGACCTACTTGAACGATTTTATCTCCAGATTTTAATCCTGCTTGTTGAGCTGGATAGTTATCAGCTAATTGTCCCACTGAGGTAGTAGGTGTTCCTTGGAAATAAGCTAATGCGATAAATAATATTAAGGCTAATATAAAGTTAAATAATGGTCCTGCAAATAACGTTAAAAATTTGGGTAAAGGTTTCTTATGTGCAAATTGTCGATGTCGTGGAGCGATTTGAATTAAACTACCATTCTCAACAAAATATGCTTTTTCAGCAATATTAAAATGATGTCGCTCATTATCATATGAAGTAATACCTTCAATGTACAAATCATCCTTGAAGTCACATTGTTTAACTTCAATTGCTTCTATCTTTTGAAATTTATGCTGATCATCTAAAATTATATGCGTAATCTCATCTTTATCATTAAGTTTTACTTTAACATTCATACCTGGTTCAACTGGTGGTTCTTCTAAACCGTCTCCAGCCATTCTTACATAACCACCTACAGGTAATAAACGGATGGTATACAAAGTTTCGTTCTTACGGAAACTAAATATTTTTGGTCCCATACCTATCGCGAATTCAGGACACATTATTCCAGCACGCTTCGCAAAGAACATGTGACCATATTCATGTACCGTAACAAGTACACCGAACACGATCATAAATGAGACAATAGTGATTAAATAGCTCACATGATACACCTCAATTAAATTAAATTTCTACTTTTTTCATTAGAACGATGTAGATTATCTATGATTTGGTTAAATTATTCAAGAATTTTACTTTTAATAAAAGGAGTTAAGAATTACATCATCTACTATGTCTAGTCAAATGTGCACTCAATAACTCCTCAATTATAGCACTATACATTTTTCATATATAAATAAAACATTAAAATCGCACTACATTTGTATTAATAAAATGTTGAGTAATGGTAAAACAAACATGAAACTATCAAATCGGTCTAATATACCACCGTGACCCGGTAAAATTCTACCAGAATCTTTAACACCAAAATGACGTTTAAATCCTGATTCAACTAAATCACCAAGTTGACCAAAGATACTCAAGATGATTGTTACTAATAATAGTAACCAAATATTTAAGTTGAAATCAACAAAGAACAACATAACAATTGGCACAATTAAACTACAAATTAATCCGCCAATAAAACCTTCAATAGTTTTGTTCGGACTAATTACTGGCCATAATTTATGTTTACCCATTAGTCGACCGAAAATATAAGCACCTGTATCTGTTAACCACACCACTAAGAATGCATAAAGTATGTAATGTAATCCATCTGAACGTGTTGCATAGAAATACATAAATCCAATACCGACATATGCAACTGACATAAGACAGAAAGCAGCATCCATAAAACTAAATCTGTTTTTTGACAGTACAGTGTAACTTAGTAAAATAAAACTCATTGCGATTAAACTTTTTAACTGAATGTCACTAACCCAGTCACCTGCTGATTGAGGTAACATAATAATAATTAATGCTAAAGCACTAAAAATACCAGGGACTGAAATTAATTTAATCATATTCATATTTAAAAGTTCTTTTAATGCAATTAAAGCTAGTAAGAACGCAAACAACATTAAGGTTGTACCACCCATTAATAGAATGGGTAGAAAAATTAACAATGCTATAATTGCGGTTAAAGTTCTAACTTTCATACGCTACTCCTTACTTAACCCTCCAAAGCGTCTTTGGCGAGATTGATATATTTTTAAGCAATTTTTAAATTCTTCACCGTCAAAGTCTGGCCACAATTTCTCATTGAATATAAATTCACTATAAGAAGACTGCCAAATAAGGAAATTACTAATACGTTGTTCACCAGAAGTGCGAATTAATAACTCAGGATCTGGGTATGAATGCGTCATTAAATGATTGTTAATCATTGATTCATCAATATCTTTACTGTCTTGACCATTGCGTTGAAGTTCATCATAAATTGATTTCATACTTTGAACAATTTCAGCTCGTCCACCATAATTGATGGCAAATATTAATTTCAGACCTGTATTATTTTTTGTTTTTTCTTTTGCATGTTGTATTGCTTCAATCGTCGATTTAGGAACTGCATCTAAAAATCCAATCGTTTCTATTTGAACATTTTTTTCAATGAGTTCGGGTAAAAATGTTTTTAAAAAATTAACAGGCAAATTCATGATATAATTAACTTCATTTTCAGGTCTAGACCAATTTTCAGTTGAAAAAGCGTATAGTGTTAAGTATTTAATGCCCAAATCACTTGCTTCTCGCGTTACAGTTTTGATGGTTTGCATACCTTCGTAATGTCCTTTAATTCTAGGCATTTTACGCTTTTTGGCCCAACGTCCATTTCCGTCCATGATTATCGCTACATGTTCAGGTAAATTATGTAAATCTAAATCATCGTTATGACTGATTTTAGTCTTATTTCTTTTTATTAGCTTTTTAAACATGGTCTTTCCTCCGAGCCTGATCATCTCTATTATATTATATTAGTTATTTAAGAAATCATCTATCATTTTATCATACTCGATAATGGCATTGAATAAGCAAATGAAAAAACTGTACCAAAGTCTGAATTGGCACAGTTTAGACTAAAATAATTTATAGTAATGTAGAAAGTATATTTATAATAATACTTAAACATTATTAAATGAATTAATTTATTGTCGAACTAATTAAACAGACATAATGTCTTTTTCTTTGTCCTCTACTAATTGATCAATTTCTTTAATAGAATTATCTGTAGCTTTTTGAACATCTTCTGTTTGACTTCTTAAATCATCTTCAGTAATGTCCCCATTTTTTTCATCTTTTTTCAATTGATCATTAATATCACGACGGATGTTTCGGATAGATACTTTCGCATCTTCACCAATTTTCTTAACGTTTTTCACTAATTCTTTACGACGTTCTTCTGTTAAAGCTGGGACAGTGATACGAATAACTTCACCATCACTTGTAGGATTTACACCTAAATTTGCTGCATAAATTGCTTTTTCAATATCAGCTACTGAAGATTTATCATAAGGAGAAATAACTAATAAACGTGCTTCAGGCACATTGATGCTCGCTAATTGTTGAACTGGTGTTGGTGCACCATAATAGTCAACAGTTACGCCACTTAATAAATTTGAATTGGCTCTTCCAGCACTGATATTTGCTAATTCTCTTGATAAATTATCGATAGATTTGCTCATTCTAACTTTAGTGTCTTGAATTATGTCACTCATATTGTTTACACCTCTAATTATTTAGTTATTAACGTACCTATTTTTTCACCCATAACTGCACGTTTAATATTGCCTTCTTCCATGATTGAAAATACATTTAAAGGAATATTATTATCCATACAGAATGATGATGCAGTTGAGTCCATTACTTGTAACCCTTCTTGTAACATTTGAATGTGCGTCAAGTGTTCATATTTAACTGCATTCTTATCTACTTTAGGGTCTGCTGAATATACTCCATCAACATTATTTTTACCCATTAAAATAACATCGGCTTCGACTTCTGCTGCACGTAACGCTGCAGTTGTATCTGTAGAGAAGTATGGATTACCGATTCCTGCTGCAAAAATAACAACACGTTTCTTCTCTAAATGTCTAATAGCTCTTCGACGGATATATGGTTCAGCAACTTGTTTCATTTCAATTGATGTCAACACACGTGTGTCACATTCTAATTGTTCTAAGCTATCTTGGAGTGCAAGAGCATTCATAACTGTAGCAAGCATACCCATGTAGTCCGCTGTACCACGGTCCATACCTAAATCACTACCTGTTTTACCTCTCCAAATATTGCCACCACCAACGATAACTGCAATTTCGCAATCCATCTTAGCAACTTCAGCTACTTGCTGTGCCACGCTTTTAATAATGATTGGATTAATACCAAAACCTTTGTCTCCTGCGAGTGCTTCACCACTAAGTTTTAATACTACACGTTTATATTTAGAAGTTTGCGCCATTGTTTTTTCCTCTCTATTGTAAAAATATGTAATATATACAAGTAAAGAAGACACTGACGCGCCTTCTAACATAAAGTATCACTTTATAATAGAAAACCTCAAAGGTGTCTTCTTTCTTGTAAATCTTGTCGACAGATTATTTCATTTGACCTTTAACTTCATCTGCGAAGTTTTCTTCACGTTTTTCCATACCTTCGCCTACTTCATAGCGAACGAAGTCAACAAGTTTACCACCTTTAGATTTTAAGAAAGCTTCAACTGTTTGATCTGGATCTTTAACGAAGTTTTGATCAACTGCACAAATTTCTTGAAGATATTTACGTAAACGACCTTCAACCATTTTTTCAACGATGTTTTCAGGTTTACCTTCATTTAATGCTTGTTGTTTTAATACTTCTCTTTCGTGATTGATTTCTTCTTCTTTAACTTGTTCTGAAGAAACATATTTTGGATTGATAGCTGCGATGTGCATAGCAACATCTTTAGCAGCTTCTTCATCAGTAGAACCTTCAACTACAGTTAACACACCGATACGTCCACCCATGTGTAAGTATGCACCAAATGCATCGTTATCAGATTTTGTTCTCATTTCGAAACGACGGATACTTAATTTTTCACCGATTGTTGAGATTGCTTCTTTCATTCTTTCATCAACTGTTTTACCACTTGATAATTTAGTTTCTAATAAAGCATCTACTGTTTCAGCTTTGCTATCAAGAACTTGATTAGCAATTTCTTTAACTAATTCTTGGAAGCCTTCATTACGAGCTACAAAGTCAGTTTCAGAGTTGATTTCAACGATAGCAGCTTCATTTCCTTTAACTTCAACATGTACTAAACCTTCAGCTGCGATACGGTCTGCTTTTTTAGCTGCTTTAGCGATACCTTTTTCACGTAAGTAATCAATCGCTTTATCGATGTCACCATCAGTTTCTGTTAGCGCTTTTTTACAATCCATCATACCAGCGCCAGTTCTTTCACGTAATTCTTTAACAAGTTTTGCTGAAATTGCCATTAATTATTCCTCCAATATTTCTAATTGTAATAATAGATGATACCTAAATATTACCATTAAAGTCACTATAATTTCCAATACTCTAGTAAACTTTAATTATTATTTTTTATTATTTGAAAAAAGGGCGATAAGCATTACATCTTATCACCCATTTAAACTATATCTTAGTTTGATTCAACAGTAGTATTTTCTTCAGTTGATTCTGCTTCTTGAGATTCTTCTTTTTCATCTAAATTGATGTTTTGCTCTGCAGCTACTTCATCGTTAGAAACACCTTGTTGACCTTCTAAGACAGCGTCAGCCATTTTACCAGTTAATAATTTAACGGCACGAATAGCATCGTCGTTCGCTGGGATAACGTAATCAATTTCATCTGGATCACAGTTAGTGTCAACAATACCAACGATTGGAATATTTAATTTACGTGCTTCAGCAATCGCGTTACGCTCTTTACGAGGGTCAACTACGAATAATGCTTGAGGCATAGATTTCATATCACGAATACCGCCTAAGAATTTGATTAAACGGTCGTATTCTTTTTTAAGTTCAACAACTTCTTTTTTAGGTAAAACGTCAAATAAACCGTCTTCTTCCATTTTTTCAATTTCAGAAATACGTTTAATACGTTTAGAAATTGTTTTGTAGTTAGTTAAAATTCCGCCTAACCATCTTTGGTTAACGTAGAATTGTCCAGCACGTTCTGCTTCAGCTTTAACTGACTCTTGTGCTTGTTTTTTTGTACCTACGAATAAGACTCTACCGCCATCTTCAGATACTTGTTTGATGAAGTTATAAGCTTCTTCAACTTTTTTCACTGTTTTTTGTAGGTCAATGATATAGATACCATTTCTCTCAGTGAAGATATATTTTTTCATTTTTGGGTTCCAACGGCGTGTTTGGTGACCGAAGTGAACACCGGCTTCTAGTAATTGTTTCATTGAAATTACTGCCATTTTAAATTCCTCCTAGTGGTTATTTACCTCCATAATAAACTCATATAAAGACAATTAATTTAATTGCACCCTTTAAATGTACGTTTATCATGTGTGTATTGGCTTTTATAGCCGAAAACAATAATATCATATTTCTATATAATGCGCAATGTTAATTTCATTAAAGAAATAATGCAATACACATTTTTCATAATAAAAACTGTTACAAATAATATTACATACTTGCAACAGTTGAATGTTGGTTATTGCATTATCGATTTAAATCAAAATTATTTATTTCGTTCTAATTCATCAAGGAATTTTTCTTTTTTAACTTTTATAAAGGTACCCTTCATCCCTAAGGATCGTGATTCGATTACACCAGCACTTTCAAGTTTACGTAACGCGTTCACGATTACTGAGCGAGTGATACCTACTCTATCTGCTACTTTTGAAGCTATCAATAGGCCTTCATTACCACCTAATTCTTCAAAAATATGCTCAATTGCTTCTTTTTCAGAATAAGATAATGAATTAATTGCCATAGTGATTGCCGCTTTATCACGCGCCTCTTTCTCTACTTCATTATGTTTCTCACGAAGTATTTCCATTCCAATAACAGTTGCAGCATATTCGCCTAATACTAAATCATTTTCGTTAAAGTCATCTTTAACACGACCAAGTACTAATGTTCCTAATCTTTCGCCACCACCAAGTATTGGAAATACAGTTGTACGACTGCTACTAAATACTTCTTTATCTTCAGGTGGGAATACAGTTAATTCATTATCAATATCAATATTAGATTCAGTTTGTTTAACGTCCATTAATAGTTTTGTATATTCACTAGGAATGTGTTTACCTTCTAACATTTCGTTAATTCTTTGACTTTTTAAAAGTTCATTTAAACTTGAACCTAGAATCTTACCTCTACGTGAAACAATAAATACGTTCGTTACTGTAACGCTACTAATTGTTTGAGCAACGTCTTTAAAGTCGACTGCAATACCTTTATGTTTTTGTAATAGTGTATTTAATTCTCTAGTTTTAGATAATAAGCTCATAAAATTTCTCCTTTATTTATATTATAAAATAAATGCACTTAAATCTTTATTTGTTGAAATAGATTTCAACTTATCATCAACATATTGTGGTGTTATATCAACTACAGCATTTGGCATGCTAGGGGCTTCGAAAGATAAATCCTCAAGCATTTTCTCTAAGATTGTGTGTAAACGACGTGCACCAATATTATCAGTGTCTTGGTTAACTTGATATGCCATTTCAGCTAATCTTGTAATCGCTTCCTTAGTAAAGTTCACAGTGACCTCTTCTGTTTGAAGCAATGCCTCATATTGTTTGATGAGTGATAGCTTAGGTTCAGTCAATATTCTGTAAAAATCGTCAACAGTTAAACTTTCTAATTCTACTCTAATTGGGAAGCGTCCTTGTAATTCAGGTATTAAATCACTTGGTTTCGATACGTGAAACGCGCCAGCACCGATAAATAGCATATGTTCAGTATTTACAGTACCATACTTAGTTTGAATCATGCTACCTTCTAAAATTGGTAAGATATCTCGTTGTACACCTTGTCTTGAAACATCTTGACCACTATTAGCGTTATTCGTTGCTACTTTATCAATCTCATCGATGAAGATAATACCCATTTGTTCTGCTAACTCAAGCGCTTCTTGATTTGCAGTTTCTTGATCAATTAATTCATCGGCAAAATCATCGGCCAAAATCTTACGAGCTGTTTTAACTGGCACCTCACGTTCAACCTTACGTTTAGGCATGAGTTGATTCATCATGTCTTGCATTTGTTGGTTTTGATTTGTACCGAGCATGCCTAGCGCACCTGGATCTTGTTCTACCTTAATTCTAACTTTCTCTTCTTCAAGTTTACCATCTAATAATTGTTTTTTGATTTCTGAACGTTTAGTTTTAATTTCTTCTGTAGGTGTTTCCTCTTCATCATCATCATTATTACCAAAGTTTGGAATTGCACCACCAAGTAATGACTCTAAAGGATTACTATTATTTGACGCTTTTTTCTTCATACTAGGTACAAGTAATTTAACTAACTTTTCATTAGCTTTATTAACTGCTTCGTCTTTAACCAAATCTTTCTTTTGATCTTTAACAAGTCTTACAGCTACATCGACTAGATCACGAACCAAACTCTCAACATCGCGTCCAACGTATCCTACTTCAGTAAACTTAGTAGCTTCCACCTTAATAAATGGCGCTCCTACAACTTTAGCCATACGTCTTGCTATTTCAGTTTTACCAACACCAGTTGGACCGATCATCAAAATATTCTTAGGTGCGATTTCTTGTTTGGTTTCTTCATCAAGCAAACTTCTTCTATAGCGATTTCTTAGAGCAATGGCAACTTTTCGTTTAGCATCATCTTGCCCAACTATATATTCATCTAATTTAGATACGATATCTTTAGGTGTTAATTTTATACCGTTTGCATCCATATATTTTACCTCCAACCTAATTAACATCCATTTATATTCATTTCCATATTTTTAAAAGTTAAAGTGTTTCCACTATAATATTATCATTTGTGAACACACAAATGTCAGATGCAACCTTTAAACTTTCGTAAGCCATTTTTTTAGCAGATAATTGGCTTGCATGACGCTTCAATGCTCTTCCAGCACTTAAAGCATAGTTGCCTCCTGAGCCAATCGCAATTAAATCATCATCAGGTGCAATGACTTCTCCAGTTCCGCTAACCACTAATATTGCATCTTTATCCATTACAATTAACATAGCTTCCAATTGACGTAATTGTTTATCACCACGCCACTCTTGAGCTAGTTCAACAGCTGCACGTTCTAAATTACCACTAAATTGTTGTAATTTTGTTTCAAACTTCTCAAACAAAGTGAAGGCATCAGCTACACTACCAGCAAATCCAGCTAACACTTTACCTTCATATAATCTGCGGACCTTGCGCGCTGTTTGCTTCATAATAACTTGCTCACCTAGTGTAACTTGTCCATCACCAGCCATCGCTGCTTCACCGTTATGTCTAACGGCATAAATAGTTGTTGCATGTAATGATGTTTTACTCATTTATTTACTCTCCTTTTTCGCTCGAGGATGTGCATTTAAATACACTTTACGTAATTGTTGGTTAGAAACATGTGTATATCTTCCAGTTGTCGAAAGATTAACATGTCCTAACAAAGATTGTACCGTTCTTAAATCTGCACCTTGATTAAGTAAATGTGTTGCAAACGTATGTCTTAATTTGTGGGGGTGAATTTCCGTAATCCCTGCTGTACGTTTAACAACATCATTTAAAACATACCTAACACCTCTCTCTGTTATAGGGGCGCCATTCATGTTAACTAATAAAAATGAATGTTTGGTATGTTGTATAGGCTTAAATTCGCTTAAGTATTGTTCAATGCTTTGACGACAAAATTCTCCAAACGGAACAAACCGTTCCTTATTTCCCTTTCCTAGTACTTTCACACCAGGTAAAGACATATCAATATCTTTAAGTTGGATATTTACTAACTCAGAAACACGTATACCCGTTGCATATAATAATTCTAGAATAACGCGATCCCGTAATCCTTTTTTTGTATCTTTTGCTACAGTTTCGAATAATGCTTCCATCTCTTCTTCATAAAAAAACTGTGGCAAGTAGTTCTCCTTCTTAGGATGAACGAGTTGTACAAAAGGATTTATAATTGTCTCATCTTGTGTCATCCAAAACTCATAGAAAGTTCTTAAAGTTGAAATCTTCCTTGATACAGTAGTACGTTTCAAATTCTGTGAATATAAATAGCTTAAATAATTTCTAGCATCTTTATATTCAAATGTTCTTAGATTTAGTAATTCTTGTTCTAAAAAATGATTAAATTGTACTAAATCATCATGATATGATTTTAATGTATGGGCGGAGAAATTTCTCTCAACTTTGAGCATATTTAAGAATGTAACTTGGATTTCTTCCACTTAAAAATCCCCTCCATCATATGCATTGTAGCATATAACATGAAAGGGACTAAAATAATTAGCTATAGAATTCAAAATCTTTTGAGAATTACTTAAAAGATTGAAATAACTTGAACGTGCGACTAAAACAATGAATTCGAAATAAATTCTATTCTAGTTCAATCACTATAATTATAGTGTTTTCTTATAATTCTCTAAATATTCGAGCGCTCTGTTAGCTTGTGCTTCGTAACGCTCTTTTTTATCTTTAATCCGTTTTTCAAGTGAAGGTAATAAACCAAAGTTAGCGTTCATAGGTTGGAAGTTCTTTTCATTTTTAGCATGGGAGATGTAATAAGCCATACTTCCTATCATTGTCTCTCTAGGGAAAATAACTTCACCTTTATCAAGTAATTTGTGAGCTAGGTTAATCCCAGCAACAAGTCCACTTGCTGCGCTTTCAACATATCCTTCAACACCAGTCATTTGACCTGCGAATTGAATTCTATCTTCTTTAATCAACTCATATTTCTCATTTAATACATCTGGAGAATTTATAAATGTATTTCTATGCATCACACCATACCGTACGATATCAACATTTTCTAAACCAGGGATAAGTTGAATTACTTCTTTTTGTGCGCCCCATTTTAAATGAGTTTGGAAACCTACAATATTATATAGCGTTCCAGCTGCATCATCTTGTCGTAATTGAACGACAGCGAATGGACGTTTACCTGTTTTTGGATCTTCAAGACCAACAGGTTTCATAGGACCAAATAATAGTGTTTTGCGTCCACGTTCAGCCATTACTTCAAAAGGCATGCATCCTTCGAAATATTTTTCTTTTTCAAATTCATTTGTTGGTGCAACTTCTGCTTCAAGTACTGCATCATAAAAGCGATTAAATTCTTCTTCTGTCATAGGACAATTAAGATAGGCTGCTTCACCTTTATCATAACGTGATTTTAGATACACTTTATCCATATCAATCGATTCTTTTTCAATGATTGGAGCAGCTGCATCATAAAAATAAAGTTGATCCTTACCTGTAATATCTACGATTTCTTTAGCTAAATTTTCTGTAGTTAATGGACCAGTAGCAATAATTGTATATCCTTCAGGGATACTATTAATTTCTTCATTAATAACAGTAACATTAGGATGATTTCTTAAAGTTTCAGTAATATAACCAGAAAAATCATGTCGATCAACTGCTAATGCACCACCAGCAGGAACTCTTGCTTTGTCAGCAGCAGAGATAATTAATGAGTCTAATCTTCTCATTTCTTCTTTTAATACACCCACACCATTAGTTAATGCATTGCCTCGTAGTGAGTTAGAACATACTAATTCTGCAAATTTATCAGTATGGTGTGCTGGCGTTTGCTTAACTGGGCGCATTTCAATCAAATTCACTTTGATACCTCGTTGAGCTAATTGATAAGCGGCTTCTGAACCAGCTAGTCCAGCGCCAACTATATTTACAGTTTGACTCATGGTTTTCCTCCTTAATTTATTATCTATTTTTGAACTTCTTCTTTATAGTCACAGTTTGAGCAAATAACTTGTGAACTGCGTCCTTTCTTATGTTCCATTAAATAATGATTACATTTAGGACAATCACGACCAACAGGTTTGTCCCAAGAAATAAAGTCACATTCAGGATAGTTTGAACAACCATAGAAAAGTCTATTTTTCTTAGATTTTCTTTCAACGACATCTCCATCTTTGCATTTAGGGCAAGTTACGCCAATAGTTTTCACGATTGCTTTCGTATTTCTACAGTCTGGGAAATTTGAGCACGCCATAAACTTACCATATCGTCCCATTTTAATAACCATAGGAGAGCCACAAACTTCACAATCTTCGCCAGCAGGTTCATCTTTAATTTCAACTTTTTCCATTTCTTCCTCAGCACGTTCAACGTCTAATTTGAAACTTCCGTAAAAGTTATCAATTACTTTTCTCCAGCCGATATCTCCTTCAGCAATTTTATCCAATAGCGTTTCCATATTAACAGTAAACTCTACATCAATTATTTCAGGGAAATAGTCTTTTACTTGTTCATATACAATTTCACCTAATTCAGTAGGTACAAATCGTTTACTTTCAAGTTTTACATAATTACGTTTTTGTATTGTGTCAATCGTAGGTGCATAGGTAGAAGGTCTACCAATTTTTAATTCCTCTAACGTTTTAACCAAACGTGCTTCTGTATAACGTGGAGGTGGCTGAGTGAAGTGTTGCGCTGGTTCAATTTGAGTTGCAGTCACTTCATCACCTTTATTCAAGTTAGGTAATTTATTTTCTTTTTCATTATCTTTATCATCTTTGGCTTCTACATAAAGCGTCATGAAACCTTTGAATTTGATTGTTTGACCATTAGCTCGGAATTTAATGTTGTTTTGGGTAACATCTAAAGCAACAGTGTCTAAAATTGCTGGTGCCATTTGACTTGCTACAAATCTTTCCCATATTAATTTATACAAATGATGCTGATCTCTAGTTAAGTATGCTTTCATTTCATCAGGTGTACGTAAAGTACTTGTTGGTCGAATTGCTTCATGGGCATCTTGGTCACCCTGTTTACCCTTAGCAGTTCTATTTGAAAGATAATCTTTACCATACTTATCTTCAATATATTGTTTCGCTTCGTCTTTAGCGGTTTGTGATATACGTGTAGAGTCAGTTCTCATGTATGTGATTAATCCAACTGTACCTTGTCGTTTTAGATCAATACCTTCATATAATTGTTGCGCGAGCATCATAGTTTTACGCGCTTTGAAATTTAATTTACGAGCTGCCTCTTGTTGTAATGTTGAAGTGGTAAATGGATTAGCAGGATTTCTAGTTTTTTCTTTTTTATTAACATTTGTAATTTCAAATTTGTCTCCATCTAATTCAGCTGTAACTTTTTCAACATCTTTTTTTGTTTTTAATTTAAATGGTTTATTTTTATAATGAAGAAACTTAGCAGTAAATTTAGATTTCTTATATCTAAACTCACCTTCTATAGACCAATACTCTTCAGGCTTAAAGTTACGAATCTCATTCTCTCTATCTATTACTAATCTTAAAGCTACAGATTGAACTCGCCCTGCAGACAGCCCCTTTTTCACTTTCTTCCATAATACTGGTGAAATATTATATCCAACTAATCTATCTAATATACGGCGTGCTTGTTGTGCATCGACTAAATCCATTTCAATGCCACGTGGATGTTTAAAACTTTCTTTTACCGCATCTTTTGTAATTTCATTAAATACTACTCTGTTTTCTTTTGAATCATCAAGTTCTAAAATTTTTGATAAATGCCAAGCAATCGCTTCACCTTCACGGTCAGGGTCACTCGCAAGAAAGACATTTTTTGCTTTCTTAGCATATTTCTTTAAGTCTTTAACAACTGGACCTTTACCGCGTATCGTAATATATTTCGGTTCATAATTATCTTCTACATCGACACCCATTTGACTTCTTGGTAAATCTCTAACATGTCCCATAGAAGCTATAACTTTATATTTTTTACCTAAATATTTTTCAATGGTTTTCGCTTTTGCAGGCGACTCAACTATGACTAAATTATCTGCCAAAGTGAATTCCCCCTTGCTATTTCAATTACTAAAGATAAATGATAAACGGTCAATTTTGATTTTGTCAATGTTTAAATTCTATTAACGTTCATTTTAAACACTTTTTAATATTATTTTTAGCTATCAATTAGAATTAAATATAGATTTTTAATACTCTAGAATGAATCATTAATGATATCTATTTATAATCACATAGGATATCATCAGCAGAGGTTACAATCATCGCACCTTCTTGAGCTCGTTTCAAATTACCTTTTGTTAGTGGATTAAATATTGAACCTGGTAATACATATATATTTCTATTTTGCTCTAATGCACAATCAATTGTAATTTGACTACCGCTTCTAACACTTGCTTCAGTTATTAAAACCCCTTTTGAAAGACCGCTTATCAAACGATTGCGTTGCGGAAAGTGATATCGCCTAACACTAGTAAGTGGCGGATATTCACTAATAACTAAACCTTTTTCTTCAATTATGTTGCGTAATTTTTGCGTTTCTCTAGGGTAATGCATCATATGACCAAAACCTAAAACAGCTATTGTAGGTAATTGATACTCTATAGCAAAATGATGTGCTATGCTATCAGCACCTTTTGCCAAACCAGAAATAATAGTTAGTGGAATTTGTTTAAATTTAGGAAATAAGTATTGCATGGCTTTAGCTGAGTATTCTGTTGCATTTCTTGAGCCCACCACACCTAATGTATTGGAGAATGTTAATAAAAGGGGGTCACCTTGGTAAAATAGGACAAACGGATAATCATAAATTTCTTTTAACAGTCGAGGATAATTAGTGTTAAACGGTGTTGTAAAACTTACTTTGTGATTCTGCAAAAATGACAAAATATCTTTTTCATTTAAATTATTAAATTTATCAATAAAATCGTCATTATGAAACATTCTGTCCCAATTTCTTATTGTATCTATTTGATCAGTATAAGAGAATTTAAAAAAATCAGGATTTAATTTTAATAAATGATGAATATGTTGGGTCGTATAACCTAGCCAAATTAATTTCAAAAGTAATATGTTGTTGTTAGTCATGAAGTCGTCTCCTTTAAAAACATTATAAGACAACTATGTCGTATATCACATTTCAATTAAAAGACATTTGATGGATAAAATTTAATAACTTTTAATGAGTAATTTTAATATTGAATTATGTAAACTGTCTTCATGCTCATTTTATACATAAATCTGAAACCTAAAATCCCCAGATTACTTTAAATTTTGTTACCTTAGCACTAAATAAATCGATTCACTTACTTTTGATATAATTTATAGAGCAATTTATTTACTGGCTTAATAAAATTACCAACATATTCTTCTATAAACGCATTGAATCCTTTTTTAAATTGTTGGACACCATAATCTTCTGCATTCTCACCAAAGTCGCCAGTTATGCCGTAGAAATTATAACGCTCTAAGCCTTTCTCTTTTGCGTAGCGTATCATATCCCATTGCAGACAATAGGCACCCATAAATTCATTGTATTTAGGATTAGAACCACTTGATAAATAGCACATTTCGTGATTGTTATAAATAAACAATGCAGCAGCTAAATCAAGTAATGTACCATCCGTAATGATTACTTGTTCAGTTTTTGCTATTTTATTATAAAAGCTCTCTAGTTGTTGATTGAATTGGTGATATTTTATTTTTGCCTTTTTTGAATTAGCATTCACTTTAAATGATTGTTTAATTTCAGTCACTTTCTCTTCTAATTCTATCGCTCGTTGCTTTAATAAATTTATATACTTATTTAAATCAATAAAAGCTAGCTTCATACATGCTTTACCACCATAAATATCAAGCATTTGTTTGAAATAAGGTTCTTCTTGAAAATGAAAACCATATTTTTCTTCAGCCATGTGAAACAGTCGATAAAATCTATTCGTTTCTTTAATTGATAAAGTTTTTATTTGCACACCCATTTCAATTGTCTTCATAATGTTACGTCTAGTTTGATATGACATATCTTTTAATAATTGTTGTTCACTTTTATCTTTTAAATCTAATATAGAATGCCATCTTATTTGACTCATAGCTGAATAGCCAGTTGTAAAACCTTGATGTTGGTATCCTAATTAATTCATCACCTTGAATCACTGTTTATTGTTAAAGTGTTCTATAATCTCACCATCAGCACTTCTTATATTCTCCAAGACATAAGGGTCAACTAGTATAAAAACATCTCTTCGCATATTTACATAATGCGTAAATTTTTTAAAGAAAAATTCAACTAACTCTAAATTAGTAAAATCCATCACCGGTCCTCGATGGGTATATAAGTATTTAAACACCTTAAATATACGAGCATCAGTTAATATACAGGCAGCAACTACGTTACCGTTTTCTTTGACACCGACAATATGAACCACTAAATTTCGAGCTTTCCTATATTTATATAACTCTACAATCTGAGTATAATGCGAAAAATTATTTTCTCATAAAAATTTCAAATTCATTTAATTCTAAAGTTGTAAAATTCAAATCATTAATACTCTCTTTCCTCAAATTCATTTATGCCTCTTTATTAGACCTTATAAAAATCATATCGTAGTTATAATTATGTATCACACGATGTGCTACTACTTTTTTTATAACCACCTAAATTCCAATTTTGATCTAAACTTTGAAACTACATGAGTTTACCATCATAATTACCATCCAACACTATTGCTGTATGTCCAAATCCACCATCATACCTTCCACTAAAAACTACAACATCTCCAGGTTTAGCTTCTAAAGTAGAAGTGTTTTTATATTCAATTTTCACATTTCCATATTGTTTTTTAGAACTTGTTTCATTTATCACAACTATATTTTTATTAAAATCATCCTGTGAAGTTATTACTACTTTATCGTTAGATTTTATCTCACTTGCATATGCACTATAATTTTGATTAATAAAAAATAAAGAACCTACTACAAAAGACACTACACTGATAGTTATTTTCCGAATAGAAAAATTTGATGATATGATATTTTATTCATGATGCTCACTCCTTTTATCAACGCACCATCATTATATATTTTATAATAAATTAAACAAAAGACCTGATTTCCAATATTAGAAATCAGGTCTTAGACAATAAAATCAATTCAAATTTTAATGATGATTATTTAATTGTTAATAATTCCTCATAAATACCAGCTTCTTTAGCTGCTTCGATTAATGTAGTACCGATTTCTGAAGGTGTATCCGCAGTTTTAACACCACATTCATTTAATGTTTTAATTTTTTCATCTGCAGTACCTTTACCACCAGAAATAATCGCACCAGCGTGACCCATACGTTTACCTGGAGGTGCTGTTTGACCACCAATGAAACCAATAACTGGTTTGTTCATATTCGCTTTAATCCATTCAGCTGCTTCTTCTTCAGCAGTACCACCAATTTCACCAATCATTACAACAGCTTTAGTATCTTCATCTTCATTAAACGCTTTAAGTACATCGATAAAGTTAGTACCGTTGACAGGGTCGCCTCCAATACCTACAGCTGTAGTTTGACCAATGCCTTCTTCAGTTAATTGATGAACCGCTTCGTAAGTTAACGTACCAGAACGTGATACAACACCTACATGACCTTTTTTATGAATATATCCTGGCATGATACCAATTTTACATTCATCAGCAGTAATAACACCTGGGCAGTTTGGTCCAACTAAGCGTGTTTTTCTTCCTTCTAAGTAACGCTTAACTTTAACCATGTCAACAACAGGAATATGTTCAGTAATACAAATAACCATATCTAAATCTGCATCTGCTGCTTCCAAAATAGAATCTGCTGCAAAGGGCGCTGGAACATAAACTACAGATACGTTAGCACCTGTTTCTTCTTTAGCTTCTGCAACAGTATTATATACAGGTACGCCTTCAACAACTTGTCCACCTTTACCTGGTGTTACCCCTGCAACAATTTGTGTACCATAATCAAGCATTTGTTTTGTATGGAAAAGGGCAGTAGACCCTGTAATACCTTGTACCATTACTTTAGTATTTTTATCTATAAATACACTCATCTTAGTGTTCCCATCCTTTCCTTACGCTTCTTTAACAAGCTTAACAATTTTTTGAGCGCCTTCAGCCATTGTAGCTGCTGGTTCAATTGCTAAACCTGATTCGTTTAAGATTTCTTTACCGCGTTCTACATTTGTACCTTCTAAACGAACTACTAATGGTAAAGTTAATTCAACTTCTTTAACTGCTGCTACGATACCTTCAGCAATAACATCACATTTCATGATTCCACCGAAGATGTTTACAAAGATACCTTTAACATTGTCATCACCTAAGATGATTTTGAATGCTTCAGTAACTTTTTCTTTTGTAGCGCCGCCCCCTACGTCTAGGAAGTTAGCTGGATTTCCACCAAAATGATTAATAGTATCCATTGTAGCCATCGCTAAACCAGCACCATTAACCATACAACCAATATCTCCATCTAATGCAATGTAAGATAAGTCATATTTAGATGCTTCAATCTCTTTAGGATCTTCTTCTTCTAAATCACGTAATTCTTGGATATCTTTATGTCTGAATAATGCATTGTCATCGAAGTTGATTTTAGCATCTAAAGCTAAAACTTCACCTTCACCAGTAGTAACTAATGGGTTAATTTCAACGATAGAACAATCTTTTTCGATAAATACATTGTATAAAGAAATTAAGAATTTCGCTGCTTTATTAATAGATTCTTTTGGAATGTTAATGTTGAAAGCAATACGACGCGCTTGATAAGGTGATAAACCTACAACTGGGTCGATTGTTTCTTTAAAGATTTTTTCTGGTGTTTTAGCAGCTACTTCTTCAATTTCAGTACCGCCTTCTTCTGAAGCCATTAAAGTAATACGATCAGTTGCACGGTCAATTACAAAACCTACATAATATTCTTTTTGAATATCGCAACCTTGTTCAATATACAAACGTTTAACTTCTTTACCTTCAGGTCCAGTTTGATGTGTAACTAATTGTTTACCTAATAATTCATTGGCATAAGTTTCAACCTCAGATAATGATTTAGCAATCTTAACTCCACCTGCTTTACCTCTACCCCCAGCGTGGATTTGTGCTTTAACCACATAAACCTCTGTGTCTAATTCTTTAGCCTTTTCCACTGCTTCTTCAGCAGTAAATGCAACTCGTCCTTCTGGAACGGCTACGCCCATAGAACGAAATATTTCTTTACCTTGATACTCGTGGATATTCATCTTCCATCCTCCTACTTCTTAGGTTAAGTTCAGTTATAATTATAGAAAATGAAAGCGCTATTGTAAACTGAAAGTGTTCCACTTTTTGCAATTAATTAAAAATTCAAATAATTACATCATAGATTTGATTGGTTCAAAGCTTTTACGATGATACGGTGTAATACCGAGTTTATTTAGGCTTTCTAAATGTGCTTTAGTTCCGTAACCCACATTTTTCTCAAATTCATATCCTGGATATTCATCTGCAATCTCTTTCATTAAATCATCTCTGTATTCTTTTGCCATTATACTTGCTGCAGCAATAGACACACTCTTTGCGTCGCCTTTAATAATAGATGTTTGAGGAATTGTTGTATCTAAAGACATTGCATCTATTAATAAATGATCTGGACGATTTACTAATTGACTCAAAGCTCGATTCATTGCTACTTTAGTTGCATTATATATATTCAGTTCATCGATCTCTTCTGGTCTAGCTAAACCATAGGCATACTCCAACACCCCGTCTTTAAGCTTTTTATTAAGTATTTGTCTTTTTCTCGCTGTTACTTTTTTAGAATCATCAAGTCCTAAATAGCGATGCCCTTCATTTAAAATCACTGCACATGCAACAACAGGACCTGCTAGCGGACCACGTCCAACCTCGTCAATACCACAGATTAATGCTTGAGGATTGTTATTCAGCAACTCATTTTCAAATTGATTCATTGTATTGTAATGGTCTAAAATTTCTTGTTCTTTTAAAAGTTGTTTACGACGTCTTGTAATAGCTTGTTGTACCCCTTTACGAGCGTCTTGATTTAATTCATGTTGTTCTAAAACTTCAATTGAGTTAATTTCAGATAATATGTGCTTTGCTTCATTAATTGTTTGTGTCATTATCTAATTCACTCTTCATTTCTGAATATAAGTCAAAACAGTATGTTCCAATTTTGGCATTTCTAACGTCATTAATTATCAGTTCAATAACCGCTTCGTAATCTACTTCATTGCCTCTTTGTAAAAGTCCACGTCGACGTCCAATTGCATCAAACCATTCTAATATTTCAGCATCTGCAGGTAAATCAATCTTATAATGTTGCTTAAAACCTTCTAAATCATGGTTAATTAAAAACTGTAAACCATAGATAGCAACTTCATCTAAATGTACAATACTGTCTTTTATTGCGCCTGTTAAACTTAATTTTTTACCAACAATTTCATCTTCAAATTTAGGCCATAAAATTCCAGGTGTATCTAATAATTGTAAAGATTGCCCAACTTTAATCCACTGTTGTTGTTTGGTTACACCTGGTTTATTACCAGTTTGTGCAATATTTTTTCGTGCTAATTTATTAATCAATGTTGATTTACCAACGTTAGGTATGCCAACAATCATTGCTCTAATTGCTCTAGGTTTAAGTCCTTTAGCTTTCTCACGTTCAAATTTTTCTTTTGTTGCTGCTATGGCTGCAGTTTCTACACCTTTTAAATTTTTGCCATGCTTAGCATCTACTGACACAGGATAATATCCTTTATCTATAAAGAAGCGTTCCCATTTTTGCATTTCATTTAAATTGGACATATCTTTTTTATTAAGAATAACTACGCGCGGTTTTTGTTTAATTACTTCATCAATCATTGGGTTACGAGAACTATATGGAATACGTGCATCAACTAATTCAAATACAACATCTACTTTTTTTAATTGTTCTGTTACCTCTCGTTTAGCTTTTGCCATATGTCCTGGATACCATTGAATTGCCATTAATTGTCACCTTACTTTCGATATATTTTAATTCAACTTGTTGATTATAATTGAATTTTTATTTGAGAGCCACTTTTTTTCTAAGTTCATCATTTATTTTATCATTCATTAATTAAAACGATAAAGTACAATAAGTTTATAATGTCAGAAAAGCATAATTACTTTTAATCGCACAATCTATCCCCTACAATTTAATTATACTGTTACAATTATAATCCTATCGCTTAGAGGTAAATTATGAAGAAAATATTAATATATATAGGTATATTCTTAACTCTGTCTTTCATAGGACATAACTATATAATTTTTCGCTTTATTCACGACGGCGTTTTATTTACAGGACCCAACGATGGTATCGAACAGATGATACCTATTCAAATGTTTCTATTTGATAAATGGAGCGTTGGCAATCTTTTTTATGCTACTGATTTTGGTCTAGGTGGAGATTTTTTTACGGATTTAAGCTATTATTTCTCAACAAACATACTATTTATTATTAATGTACTATGTATCATTCTATTAAAAACAATTATTCATATAAATACTCAGGGATTACTATTTTGGATGGTAAATGCGCTAGTTATTTCCATTATTAAAGCTGCATTAGCGATGTATTGTACCTATCTCTATAGTAAATTTATTTCACGTAATACTTGGATTAGTATTATTATGGCATTTCTATTTGTTATGTCGCCGCTTTATTATCGCTTTACTGTTTATTGGCCATTCTTTAGTGATGTATTTATTTGGATGCCATTGTTACTATTTTCTATAGAACGCACACTTCAAAAACAAAAGTTTGGTCTATTTATTGTCACAATTACACTAATAATGATAAATAATTTCTACTTTGCATATTATCTTTGTCTTATAGGTGCAAGTTACATACTTCTTCGTATAATTTTTAGACACTCTAAAGATATTATTCCACGTGGCAAAGCTTTACTATTATTTGCTATCAGTGCCATTTTAGGATTAGGTAATAGTTTATTTATGTTCTTCCACGGTGTTCAAAGTTTTTTAAATAATCGTCGTGTCCCTTTTTCAGGAACAGTAAATACCTTCGAAAAGCTAGATATTAACACAAATATCTTCTTTGATAATTATTTAATCGTATTGTTATTTCTAACTATTCAAGCATTATTATGTATTAAACTTTATAAACACTTTTATTATCGCTTATTCGCAATTTTAACTTTCGCATTTATTCTATTAAGCTTTGTACCATTTATCGATCAATTGTTTAATGGATTTTCTGCACCACAAAAACGTTGGCATTTTATATTGTCTTTTAATTCAGCCATATTAATTGGTCTATTTCTAAAATATTTTAGAACACTAAAAATCAAATCATATTTAATTAGTAATATTATTGCTGAAATTATCATTTTCGCTAGTGCTATTACCTATCATAAATTTGTAGCTTGGCTTGTACTTGTACCAATCGTTTCTTTAATAGGGTTACTTATTTTAATTTTAAAAGATAGACGTTATCGCATTAATCTAAGCTATATATTCGGCATTTCTATAATCTTACTCAATTTAATGGTTTCTTTCGTCTTTATTAAAAATCAAATTTATTTTAAAGATCATCAAGAACGAGCTAATACATTTTATATTAACTCAAGTTTATATAGTTCAGACTTACAACGTTCATTAGTTAATACAATGGAGAATAGTAAGCGAGAAGATGAACGTATCGATTGGCGAGTGAATGAGCAAGATAACACACCTATGTACCAACACTTTAAAGGACTAAGTTTATATTCAAGTATCTTCCATCATAATATTCTCGAATACTATTATGATGCACTAAAAATTAATCTTGCCGAGGAGTCACTAAGTCGCTATCAATCAATAAATGGTCGACAAAATATAGCAAGTCTTTTCTCAGTACGTTATATGATGCTAAAAGATTATCAGGGAAATTTACCCGCCTATTTTAAAAAGGTTAAAACAAGTGGACAATATTCTATCTATGAAAATACACTTAATTTGCCGAGTGTTAAAGTTACGAAAAATGTTTATAATAGTAAATCTTTAAAAACATCTATAGATCGTGAGCATGCGATGTTAAATGGTGTGATCATGGATAATGCAGGAAAATCTTTCAAACAACCAGCATCTAATTTACTATCAAAAGTTGATATGCAACAACAAAATATTAAGCAAATTGGAAAAAATCGCTATAAGGTTATTGGTGGCAAAGGTGGTACTATAAAATTACATCTTCCAAAACAAATACGTGATAAATATGATGATTTTTATTTAACGATGAAGATTAAGAGAGGTAATCCAGATAGTAATTACACAGTCGCTATCAATAATTACGCTAATCATCGATTGTTTAATAATTCTACCTATCGAACAGGTGTAGACACTCAACTTTATCGCACTCATCCAGATAAAAATGGTGATATCACTATTACCCTTTCGCCTGATGGTGAATTTTATGTCGATTTACAACAATTAAATGGCGAAAATTATGATACGCTTAAAAAGGTGCATGATAATGCTAATTTTGATACAAGTTATCATGATATTAAAAATGGTATACAAGTCCAACTCAGTCACCATGAGAGTGGTATAGCCTCAATAAACATTCCTTATCGAAAAGGAATGCGTGCATATGTTGATGGACAACCTGCAAAAATCCAAAAAGTAAATTATATGATGACCGGTGTTCCAGTCGAAAAAAATGCAAAACAAATTGTCATTAAATATCAACCTCCTTACTGGAATACTATGATATTCATTTCATTAATGAGTATGATTCTTAGTGCTGTTTTTGTAAAAATTATTAATTCAAAAAAACGAAAGATGAGGAAGTAATTTGATTAAAAAAATATGGTCAAAACCCTTTTGGACGTTTGGTCTCATTTTCATCATAGCTAATATCGTAACACTAACCATTTATTATCCATTTATCCGAGATTACATAAAAGATGGCGTGGTATTTAGTGGCTCTGGTGATGGTTTTAGACAAATGATGCCGTTCCAATTATATTTATATGAACACTTCACACAATTAAAAGGATTTTACGATCATTCATTTGGACTAGGCGGTGATTATGTTAAAGGGTTAGCCTATTATTATTCCCTTACACCAATTATGTGGGTCAATTTTATTATTGTATGGATTGGTGAACATTTATTCCATTGGCAACCGCAAAACATTCGCTTTTGGCCAACGAATCAATTAATTGTTGCTTATGTACGAACAATAATTACTTTTATTTGTGCATTTTATTATTTTAGATATTTAAAGTTAAGTTCTACACCTCTGTTGATAGCAACAATTTTATATGGGGCATCAACAGTAGTGTTATATTACAATTTTACTTGGTCATTTTATGGAGATTTGTTAATTATATTGCCATTATCATTATGGGGAATGGAACGTTTCTTTCAACGTAGAAAGATAGCTTTGTTCATCTTTGCAGTGGCAATCACACTATTTTCAAATTTTTACTTTACTTATTATCAAGCCATTGTGTTAGGTATTTATTTTATATTACGTGTCGTATTCCAGTATCGCTATGACATCGTATCTCGTTGGCAAAAATGTTATTTACTAATTATAGGGGCTATGTTTGCGCTCCTATCAAGCATATTAGGTTTTTACACTGGTGTATCATCTTTCCTAAATAATGATCGCCAACAAAATTCTGATTTCAACCTCTCTCTATTTACTGATCTAACTAAAAATAATTATTATATATTTTCAAATGGCTTTTATGTAACAATATCACTTATTGCATTGGTAGCATTATTAACGCCAAAGTTATATAAACACTATTACTATAAAATTTTTGCTATTATAACGTGGTTCTTACTTATTGGTTCATTATCACAGTACTTTGACAGTGCTTTTAATGGATTCTCATTACCACAACGACGGTGGGTTTATTTCTTAGTGTTATCTACAAGTGGACTGATTGCTTTATATATTTATCACTTATCAGAGTTGACTATGAAACAGTTTCTATTTGCAGCTGTGCCCGTATTTATTGGTGGTTTGTGTAGATATATCATAGCTGACAACTTTGTAGATTGGATGGTAATTGCTTTAATTATCATCGTTGTGCTAGGAATATTTATCTATCACAAATCTTTACTGAAACAACCAATTATTATGTTATCGTTGATTGTGCTATTTTTCGGTCAACAAATTATAATGACACATGATTCAAGACAAAGAACGATAGACCCATATTCAACGACAATCAATACATTGAGCGATCCTTCATACTATAATGATACTATTGCTAAAAAAATTGATTCTATCAAAGAACATCATGATGATCCATTTCATCGTATTGATTATATGTCGGCATATGCATTAAATTCTCCTTTTCTTTATCACTACAATGGTATTTCGTTATACTCAAGCATTTTTGATGGAGGAATTTTGAAATATTATGATAAATTAATGCAAATTAATATGCCTGTTGATAAAAATAGTACGTATCGCTTTTTAGGAAATCGTGCAAACTTAACTGCTTTATGGAATGTTCAAGATCGACTACGTCATCCTGAAGATCAAAATATGACTTACGGTTTTGAAAAGAAAGATATGATATTGAATGGTAAAAATACGCTTATCCATTCTAAAAACATGATTGACTATCCATCAGCTCATGTAACTAATCATATATATAATAGTGATGATTTAAAGTCACCTTTAGATCGTGAACAAGCTATGTTAAAAGGGATCGTATTAAACGACAATTCAGAAAAAGCAAATACTTCATTTAAAGCTAATAAAAACCTTTTAAACAAGTCAAAAATGTCTACAAAAAATGCGACTTGGAAAAATCAAAATCATCTTAAAGTACACAAAGATAATGGTGGGGTTACATTAAAATTACCTGAATCTGTCGCTAATCAGTATAAAGATATGTACGTAGAAATGGATGTTGAACTACTTTCGCCTGACAAAGCGCATTCAGTAGGTGTTAATGAATATTCGCAAAATCGAAATGAACTGAGCTACAAATATCGTCGCTTAGTTACACCAGTTACAATGCGTGTTAAAGCGTCTGATAAGCTAAATATTCATCTATCTAAAGGGAATTATCGTTTATCTGTAAAAGGTATTTATGGTGAGGACTACAGCACACTTAAAAAAGCTTCAAAAGAATTAACACCTGTGAAAGTTAAAGACATGAGAAATGGTTATGTCGTCAAGAAACCAAAGAACGCAACAGGCTATGTCATTTTACCAACAGTATATGCAAATGGTATGCATGCGAAAGTCGATGGGAAAGAAATACCTGTTCACCAAGCTAATGGTATCATGACAGCAATATCAGTTAATAAAGGAGATAAAGTGATTAAACTCACATACACCCCTCCTCAATTCTATCTACTTGCTATTATGAGTTTCATTGGTGTTATCGGTAGTATATTATTTAGTTTATGGGTTAAGAAAAAACGATAAATTAAGATAGTTAATAAATTAAACTTTAATTGTTTTAAATGTGAATAAAAATAATAAAGCTTCCAATCTCAACTTGAAAGAAGAAGATTGGAAGCTTTATTTGTAAGACAAACGTTGTATCTAATCTCTGTCTTATTATTATACTCAGTTTGCTGATTAACGAATTTCTTGGATTCTAGCAGCTTTACCACGTAAACTACGTAAGTAGTATAATTTAGCACGACGTACTTTACCACGACGTTTAAGTTCGATTTTTTCGATTTTTGGAGTGTGTAATGGGAATGTACGTTCCACGCCTACACCTGAAGAAATTTTACGAACTGTGAAAGTTTCAGAAATTCCTCCACCACGACGTTTGATTACAACACCTTCGAATACTTGGATACGTTCACGTGAACCTTCTACGATACGTACGTGTACACGTAAAGTATCACCAGTACGGAATGTTGGTAAGTCTGTACGTAATTGTGATTTTGTAACTGCTTCGATTAACTTATGATTACTCATTGATATACTCTCCTTCAACCTATGTTCTTGCCTAGACATTCATATAGCAGCGGATCATAGTGATAATTAGTGTCTTTTCACACTTGATATATATTAGCATAATACTAATTGTTTTTCAATTGCTTTTTATAGCTTTCTATAAATTTTTCATCGTCTTCTGTTAAAGGATATCGATCAAGTAAGTCCGGTCGCTTATGATAAGTACGGATTAATTTTTGTTCATGTCGCCATTGTTCAATATTTGCATGATTACCTGATAATAATACATCTGGAACGGTCATATTTTCAAATTCTCTTGGACGCGTATATTGAGGGAATTCTAATAGACCATCTGAGAACGAATCATCTTGATGTGATTGTTGATTTCCTAATACACCTGGTATTAATCGCACAATCGCATCTGTCATCGTCATCGCTGGCAATTCTCCTCCAGTTAATACATAATCCCCAATTGAAATTTCATCCGTCACTAGGTGCGTTCTTATACGTTCATCATAACCTTCATAATGTCCACAAATAAATACGATATGCTCAGCTTCGCTTAATTCTTGTGCAATTTCTTGTGAAAAAGGTCTACCTTGAGGACACATTAAAATGACACGCGTTTGATCAGTTCGTTGTAAATCTTTCATAGCATTGAAGACTGGTTCAGGTTTTAGGACCATACCCTGTCCACCACCAAATGGGTAATCATCCACTTGATTATGTTTATTAATGGCATAATCTCTAAAATTCACAGTATTCACACTAATGATTTCTTTATCCTGTGCCCTTTTTAAAATGGAGTGATTGAGCACGCCATCAAACATCTCAGGAAATAAAGTTAAATAATCAATTTTCATTAATCTAACAACCCTTCCATAGGTGTTATACGAATCGTTTTATTTTCAATATCAATTTCTTTAACTACATCAGCTATATAAGGAATGAGATATTCCTTTTCTCCTTTAACAACCCAAACATCATTTGCACCTGTTTCAAAAATATTGATAACTCTGCCGATAGGTTGATTGTCATTATCAAATACAGTACTTCCAATGATGTCAGAGTAGTAATATTCATTTTCAGCTAATTCAATATCTTCATGATCGCGTTCTTGGTACAAATAGTCACCTTTATATTGTTCGACGTCATTAATGTTATTTATTCCCTCAAATTTCAACATATGAAATCCTTTATGAACACGGTAAGATAAGACCGTCAATTGTTCTTCATGATTTTGATGATTTACCGTCAATACTTCACCTGGTTGGAAACGGGTATCCGTAAAATCGGAATTAGATTTCACTTTAACTTCACCTTTAATTCCATGTGTATTTACGATTTGACCAACTTCAACTTGCATATTTGCACCTCATTTAATCCATTAATG
This sequence comes from Staphylococcus sp. MB377, assembly GCF_001922505.1. NCBI lineage: Bacteria > Bacillati > Bacillota > Bacilli > Caryophanales > Staphylococcaceae > Staphylococcus > Staphylococcus sp. MB377. The sequence goes on from NZ_MAON01000061.1 coordinate 85,965, forward strand.
TCATTTTGTTTATCATATCATGATTTTTCAGTATTTAAAAAGGCGCCATCAGTTGGCGCCTCTATTACTTTACTTATAAAGTTTAAGCTAATTATTTAGCGTGTTTTTGTTCATCAAAAGTTTTTAAAATACCTTGTTTAGATAAGATATTATGAACTGTATCAGTTGGTTTAGCACCGTCTTTTAACCATTTTAATGCTAATTCTTCATCAATTTTAACTTCTGGAGCATTAACACTAGCTGGGTTGTAAGTACCGATTTGTTCGATAATACGACCATCACGTGGTGAACGTGCGTCTGCTACTACGATACGATAGAATGGATTTCTTTTTGAACCTAAACGAGTTAAACGAATTTTAACTGCCATATATAAAACTCTCCTTTATATCTTTTACTTTTTATTTTCTACAAGAAATAATATTAACAGTAACTTGATATTTTGTAAAGACTTTTTTCTTTACCAAATCTAGGTTTTTTTAAAACCGTAGATTTGGTTATGGACTAGCTTTAGCTAGGCCGAACCTTTTGCTAAATGTTTGGTAGTACATTTATTTTTTCAATAAACATCAAAATATCGAACACTATTTGAGAAGCGTTCGATATTTTCACTTAATTAAAATGGTAAGTTCATACCTTTTAACATATTTTCCATTTGACTACGTTTGCCTTTTTTACCTTTACGGCCAGCACCACTGAATTGCTTCATCATTTTCTTCATATCATTAAATTGTTTCATCAAGCGATTCACTTCTTGTAGTGAACGCCCAGAACCTTTGGCGATACGTTTTTTTCTTGAAACATTTAGTACTGCTGGGTTTTCTCTTTCACTTGGTGTCATAGACTGGATAATTGCTTTAATATGGTCAATTTGCTTTTCATCCATATTTAACTTATCCATGCCTTTCATCTTATTCATTCCTGGAATCATTTTCATGATGTCATCAAGTGGGCCAAGATTTTTAACTTGATCCAATTGTTCAAGGAAATCGTCCAATGTGAACGTAGAATTACGCATTTTTTGTTCTAAATCTTTAGCTTTTTCTTGGTCAACATCTTGTTGTGCCTTTTCAATAAGACTTAAAACATCTCCCATACCAAGTATACGAGAAGCCATTCGCTCTGGGTGGAACAGTTCAAGTCCATCCATCTTCTCACTCATACCAACAAATTTAATTGGTTTTTGAGTTACTGAACGAATAGATAAAGCAGCACCACCACGAGTATCTCCATCTAATTTAGTCAACGTAACACCAGTAACGTCTAATTGGTCATCAAATGATTGAGCAACGTTAACAGCGTCTTGCCCAGTCATAGCATCTACAACTAACATGATTTCATTAGGTTTAGAAATTTCTTTAACTTCTTGAAGTTCATTCATTAACGCTTCATCAATATGCAAACGACCTGCTGTATCAATGATTACAAAATCTAAATGTTCTTCTTTGGCATGTTTTAATGCATTTTCAACGATTTGTTGCGGTTTAACTTGGTCCCCTTCACTATAAACAGGAACGTCAAGTTGTTTACCTACCGTTTGTAATTGGTTAATTGCCGCTGGACGATAAATATCCGCTGCAACTAACATTGGCTTTTTATTATATTTTTTACGCATTAATAATGCTAGTTTACCGGCTGTTGTTGTTTTACCTGCACCTTGTAAACCAACCATCATAACAACAGTAGGTGGCTTGTTTGCCATTTTAATCGTTGAGTTTTCGCCACCCATTAATTGAGTTAATTCATCTTGTACAATTTTAATGACTTGTTGACCAGGTGTTAATGATTGCATTACATCTGATCCTAAGGCACGATCTGACACTGTCTTAACAAATTCTTTAACTACTTTAAAGTTTACATCGGCTTCTAATAATGCTAATCGTACTTCACGCATCATTGCTTTAATATCCGCTTCAGTAACTTTACCTTTACCACGCATTCTCTGTATCGTAGCTTGCAAACGATCAGATAATCCTTCAAATGCCATATCAATTGCCCTCCTTTATCTCTATTTATTCTAATTCTTCTAATTGATTAATGTATTGTTCTAACTTCTTAGAATCATTTAATGTTTGTTTCATATCGTCATAAATTTTACGACGTTGTTCAAATTTTTCATACAAATTCAATTTAGCTTCATAATCTTCTACTAAATCGCCAGTTCTTCTTATATTATCATAAACTGCTTGTCTACTCACATCAAATGTCTCTGCAATTTCACTTAGTGAATAGTCTCTCAAATAAAACAGTTCCATATAATTTCTTTGTTTTTCAGTTAATAATGTTTGATAAAAATCAAACAAATAATTCATTCGCAAAGTTTTAACTAAATCATTTTTCCCCATTTGGATTATCCTCATTATTAAAATCTAATTCAGCAACTTCATCTGGAATATCTTCATTTTGTTCAATCATATCTGCAAATAAGCCATATACATAACTTTCTGGGTTAAATGGTTGTAAGTCATCAAGTTTCTCACCTAATCCTACATATTTCACAGGTATGTGAAGTTCATTTCTAATCGCAAGTACAATACCACCTTTAGCAGTACCATCTAATTTAGTTAATACTATACCTGATACGTTTGTAACTTCTTTAAATGAACGTGCTTGAGATAATGCGTTTTGACCTGTTGTTGCATCTAAGCATAATAAAGCTTCATGTGGCGCATCTGGCACAGCTCGGCTAATGACACGTTTCATTTTATCCAATTCTTGCATTAAATTAGATTTGTTTTGTAAACGTCCTGCAGTATCACAAATTAATATATCGACACCTTTATTTTTAGCGGAATTAATTGCATCATATACAACTGCAGCAGGATCTGAACCTTCACTTTGACGAATTACTTCAACACCTACACGGTCACCCCAAACTTGTAGTTGATCAATTGCACCAGCTCTAAATGTATCTCCAGCGGCAAGCATTACTTTTTTTCCTTCCATTTTATATCTGTGTGCTAATTTACCGATTGTAGTTGTTTTACCAACACCATTTACGCCAACCATTAAAATGACATTCAAACGGCCGTCTTCAAGATTCATTGCTTCTGATTGGTCATCTTCTTGATGATAGATTTCAACAATCTTTTCAACAATAACTTCACGTAAATCTTCAGTTTCTTGTATATTTCGACGTTGTGCTTCAGTACGTAACTCTTCTGTTAATTGCATTACTGTGTTGAAACCAACATCTGCAGTGATTAACATTTCTTCAAGTGCTTCGAAGAAATCTTCATCTACTGTTCTATAACGTGCGATCAAATTATTAAGTTGTTCTTGGAAGTTCTGACGTGATTTTTCAAGACCTGCTTTAAATTTAGCCCCCATTTTTTGTGCTTCAATTTCTTCAAAATCTTCAATTGAAATTAATCCATCGTCATCAAAATCCGCTTCACTTAATTTACGCGGTTTTTTCTTCGGTTCTATCTGTTCTTCATCATTGTCATCATGAATTGTGCTACTCTGATTGCCTTCTTCTTCTGATAACTCTTGTTCTATATCTTCAGTAGATTTCGTTGAAAATTTGTCTTTTAATCGTTTAAAGAAACTCATGCTTGTTCCTCCTTCATAACCTCATCAATTGTATTTAAGTTGACACTTACTAATTTTGAAACACCTGACTCTTGCATCGTCACACCATATAAACGGTCTGAATATTCCATAGTTCCTTTTCGATGTGTAATAACAATAAATTGAGTTTGAATAGATAATTCTTTTAAAAATTGAGCGTATCGAATTACATTCGCTTCATCGAGTGCAGCCTCTACTTCATCTAATATAACAAATGGAGCAGATCTTACTTTCAAGATAGCAAATAGTAGTGCAATAGCACTTAATGCACGCTCACCACCACTTAATAAAGATAAGTGTTGCAATTTCTTACCAGGTGGTTGAACAATAATATCGACACCAGCTGATAAATAATCATCATCTGTTAACTCTAATTTAGCATGTCCACCTCCAAATAACGACTGAAATACTGTCGTAAAATGAGCTTGCACTTGTAAAAACGTTTCTTTAAAACGACCTTTCACTTCTTGGTCCATCTCACTTATAATTTGTTCAAGTGTTTGTTTCGCTTCACGCAAGTCTGTACGTTGTTCATCTAGGAAAGTATAACGCTCATTTAATTCTTCAAATTGCTCAATAGCATTAATATTTACTGGCCCTAGTTCTTCAATTGACATTTTAGTTAGTTTGACTTTCTTTCTCAGCGCATCAATTGGCGTTTCTGAAGAGAATTCACTTCTAGCCCGCTCAACAGTTAGTTGATATTCATCATTCAAATGATCAATTGCATGGTTAATCAATACATCTAATTTCGATTGTTGTGCTTTTATATCTTGATAAAAACTTTCAATTGACAATAAATCTTGATGACATTCTTGCAATGTAGCTTCATGTGACTCAACATCTTCATTGACATCAATACGTTCTTTTTTCAATTGTTTTAACTGATCAGTGATGGATTGTCGGTCATTTTCTTTAGATTTTATCTGTTGTTGTAATTTTTCAAATGCTTGTTCCCCCATCATTTCGTCAGAATTGAAGAGTTTAATTTTATCGTCAACATTTGTTAATTGTTTGTTAATCGTCTCTATCTGTTTATCTGTACGTTCTAATGACGCTTTTTGAGCATTTATTCGTTCTTTAATTACAGCTAAGTCAGAGCGTTTTTGGTTTAATTGTTGTTGCACTTGAGTGGTATTCTCTTTACCTTCTTTAGATAATTGAGTATAACGTTCAATATCTGTTTCAAGTTGTTTTAACTTACCTTGAATAATAGTTAATCGCTCTTGTTTTTCAGTTAAAGTAATGCGACTATTTTCACTTTGGTAGCCATCATTTTTCTCGAATTCAAATTCCTCATGTTCATCTTTAATGTGCGCTTCTTGTGTTTTAAGTCGATCTAATTCTAACGCTTCATTATGAGATTGTTCTTTTACTTCGTTATATTGCTGACTCATTTTAAAATAAGTTTCGCTGAGATGTTCAACTTCATTTTTGTGTTTTTGTAACTGTTTCTCGAAATCTTGTGTTTGTGATTCATAATCTTTTAATTGATTACGCATAGTTGTCAGTTCATCTTTTTGTGATAGAATACTCTTCGTCTTGCGCGCACCACCACCGGTCATAGAACCACCAGGATTAACAATATCTCCTTCTAAAGTTACAATGCGTGTTTTATATTGGATAGCTCTTGCCAGTTCATTAGCATGTTTCAAATTGTCTACGATAATAGTAGTACCTATTAAATTTTCAACTACAGCTTGATATTGTGAATTAACTTTAATCGCATCTGAAGCTACATTGATAAATCCATTTGTATTTTCAGCGATGTGCCTAATATTATTAGATAATTGTCTCGATTTTATAACATTTAATGGTAAGAATGTAGCTCTACCAAGACCCTTTTGCTTTAAAAATTGTATTGCCTGGCGTCCATCTTTTTCACTATCAACTATGATATGTTGTAATGAAGCACCTAATGCGGTCTCAATCGCTTGAGTCAATTCAGATGGCACATTTATCACTTCTGCAACAGCACCATGAATACCTTGTAGGTTATCATTTTTAGCTTTTAACACATGTTTAACACCATTAAAGAAATAAGTATAATCCTCTTCTTGAGTTTCTAAACTCTCTATTCTAGCTCTCATTTTATCAGTGTATCGATAAGCCTGATAAAGTTTATCTTCATATTCAGTTTGAGTTTGTTTAGCTTTTGATAACTGCTGTTCTAGTTGACTTATTTGAGTCTCAATATCGCTCAATTGTTTAACAGTAGCTTGATGGTTGCGTTCTGTATTAGAAATTTCACTTTGCAACGCTTTAAGTTGATTGAAAGCTTCAACCAAGCGAGAATCTAAGCGTGATTTTTTCGCTTCATTCTCTTTAATCGTATGCTCTAAAAAGCGAATGTCATTATTTACATCTGATTGTTCAGACATTAATTCATAGTATTCATTTTTGATTGATTCCAATTTTTCGTCATGTTGTTCATCAGAAACATACAGTTGTGATTCTAATTGATGAATACTATTATTCAACTCTTTTTGTTTTTCTTTTAAAGCAGTAGTTTGTTGAGTAATATCAGCTTTTTCATTATGAGCATTTTTTAATTCTTGATGTAAATTATCTAACTCTTCTTCAAAACGAGCATTCGTTTCTGATTGATTTCGTTTTCTTTCTTCTAAAACATTCAATCGACCTGTGAACTTTTCATATTCTTCAGTAGCTTTGATTAAATTATAGTTTAATTGTTCAATGTCATTATCAATTTGTTGACGTTGAGACTTTTGCTTTTGAATATATTTATTAATCTGAGCTTGTTTTGCTTCTTTATCCGCTTGTTGGCTTTTTAAATCATTTAATTTTTGATCCAGTTGACGATTATCCTCTGAATATTGGTCGATATCATTTACAGTAACAATAACATCACTTTGTTTCATCTCTTCAGACAATTTTAAATACTCTTTTGCAATTGATGCTTCAGCTTTTAATGGTTCAACGCGTCCTTCTAAATCATATAAAATATCTTCTACGCGCGTAAGATTATCTTCAGTGTGGTCTAACTTTTGTAATGATTCAGCTTTTCGCTTCTTATATTTTAATACACCAGCTGATTCTTCAAGTATTTGTCGTCTATCAATAGGTTTAGCATTTAAAATTTCATCTACTCTACCTTGAGATATAATACTAAATGCTTCTTTTCCTAAACCAGAATCCAGGAATAGTTCAGTGATATCCCTTAAACGCGCTTTATCATTATTAAGATAGTATTCGCTCTCACCACTACGGTATAAACGACGTGTCACGACGATATCATCTGAATCAACTTGTAACTTTCTAGCTTTATTGTCAAGTTTCAATTGTACTTCTGCATAATTCTGAGCGTTTCGATGTTCTGCTCCTGAAAAAATAATATCTTCCATTTTAGAGCCACGTAATGATTTGGCGGACTGTTCACCTAATACCCATTTAATGGCATCAGTGATATTACTTTTTCCGCTACCATTAGGCCCAACAATTGCAGTTACACCCTTGTCAAATTGAACATCTGTGTGATCTGCAAATGATTTAAAACCTATGGCATCAATTGATTTTAAATACACCATACTATTCTCCTTGTTAATCATTCCACTCATTCTAGTTGAGAGGAGGACAATATTTTACCGTTTAATGGTTTTCTTTAATATATGTTAAAGATTATTATTGCTTTTTAATTTTGAATAAGCGCTCTCTGCCGCTTTTTGTTCTGATTCTTTTTTAGTTTTACCTTGACCTGTTGCTACTGCTTCATTCTCTAAAATGACTTCCGACGTAAACAATCGATGATGCGCTGGACCTTCTTCTTTAATTAAACGATAAGTCACATCTCCACGATTTTGACTATGAACATACTCTTGAAATTGTGTTTTAAAATCAACAACACCAACCAATTCATCATCCTCAACATATGGAAAAATCACTTTCTCAGCAAATTGCCAAACTACATCTAATCCTTGATCAAGATATAAAGCCCCGACAAAAGCTTCAAAGGCATCGGACACTAATGAAGGGCGTGTTCTCCCACCCGTTTTTTCTTCACCTTTACCTAATAAGATAAGTTGATTTAACTCGATTTTGTTAGCAAATATTACAAGTGAGGGCTCACATACAATTGTTGCACGCATTTTTGTTAAATTACCTTCTGGTAGATCCGGATGTTTATCAAAAAGGTAGCGTGATACCGTCAATTCTAATACCGCATCGCCTAAAAATTCGAGTCGCTCATTATGCGCCAAACGGTCCATATTAAAGTCATTGATAAAACTTGAATGAGAAAAAGCTTGTTGATACAAGTCAATATTTGAATATGTAAATCCCAACTCATTCATTTTCTTCGCAAACTGTTGTTGAAAGTCATTAACCATTTCTATTTTTTTTGGATTTGTCACATTAGAACCTCCCATATGTTTATTCTTTGTTTGATTCTTAAGAAAAAAATCTGAGCCATCTTGTAGACGACTCAGATGTAAGTTTTTATTTTTCAAGACTATTGATGTATTTAACTGCATCACCAACAGTATTGATTTTTTCAGCTTCTTCATCAGGAATTTCAGTACCAAATTCATCTTCTAATTCCATCACTAATTCAGCGATATCAAGTGAGTCAGCGCCTAAATCATCTTTGAAAGATGCGTCTTCAGTTACTTTATCAGCATCTACACCTAAACGGTCAACGATGATATCTTTTACTTTATCGAAGTTTTCCACGTCGATTCACCTCCTTTAAAAGTGTCTATCCATAGACTACTTTATTTTCCCATTTTAATGGGTAAAATACAAGCATTTCTTAAACACTGATAATAAAATTCAAGTACTTCATTTACATGTACATGCCACCATTGACATGGATTGTTTGGCCAGTAATATATTTCGCTCTATCAGATGCTAAAAATGCTACTGTATTCGCTATATCTGTATCTTCACCAAATCGAGATAGTGGTATTTGTTCCAACATTTGTGATTTTAAATCATCACTCAGTGCGTCTGTCATATCCGAAACAATGAAACCAGGTGCTACCGCATTGACTGTAATACCACGTGATGCAAGTTCACGTGCGCTTGATTTCGTTAAACCTTCTATACCTGCTTTAGTAGCAACATAGTTAGCTTGTCCTGGATTACCCATGGCACCTACAATACTTGATAAGTTAATGATTGCACCACCACGTTGACGAAGCATTTGAGGTGTAGCTTTTTGAATGCAATTAAATGTACCTTTAAGGTTAGTATTGATAACATCATCCCATTCATGTTCTTTCATGCGCATTAATAAGTTATCACGAGTGATACCAGCGTTATTCACAAGTACATCTAACGAACCAAATTGACTAACGACTTCTTTAATCATAACTTTAACTTCGTCGCCTTCAGCTACATTTGCTTGAATCGCAAAACTTTCAACACCTTTAGCTTTAATTTCAGAAACAACTGCTTCAGCTTTTTCTTTATTACCTGCATAGTTTACGGCTACATTGAAACCATCTTCAGCCAATTGTAATGCGATACTACGACCTATACCTCTTGAAGCACCAGTCACTAATGCATTTTTATTCGTCATGATTATTCCATCCTTTCACATCTTCTAATGTTTGAATTGATGTCAATTTAACATCGCGATTTATTTTCTTAATTAAACCAGATAAGACCTTACCAGGACCAATTTCTATAAAATGATCTACACCTTGAGCAATTAACCATTCTGCTGAATCGATAAATTCAACGGGTGAATATAATTGCTTAATCATATTAGACTTAATTGTTGTTGCATCAGTTTCACCTTGTGCATTAACATTTTGAACTATCGGGAACGATGCATCATGCCACTCGAATTGATTAATGAAAGACTCAAAGTCTTTTTCAATCACTTGCATCATTGAAGAATGGAAAGGTCCAGAAACCGCTAAAGGTAAGACGCGTTTAGCACCTAACGATTTACCTTCTTCAACAAATTTATCAATAAGTGATTTGTGACCTGACACTACAATTTGACCTGGACAATTAATGTTTGCTGGTTCGACCAATTCATCATTTGTAGATAATTCTTTACAAATTCGGTCTACTTCTTCATAACTCAAACCTAATACTGCTGCCATACTACCAACACCATTTGGAAAAGCTTGAGCCATTAATTGACCACGTTTGCGAACAATCTTAACTGCATCCTCAAATTTTAATACTCCCGCAGCAACTAAACTAGAATATTCACCTAAGCTGTGTCCCATAGTATAATCAGCATTAATATTATCTAATGCACTATATAACGCTATACTATGCGTCAATAAAGCTGGTTGTGTATGTTCAGTTTCACCTAGTTTGTTCTCATTATCTGTAAACATCGTTTCCAATAAATCAAAGTCCATTGCTTCTTGAGCTGAATTTAGAATATTTGTCGCTTTCTTATCCTCATTAAACAAATCACTTGCCATGCCAACTTTTTGTGCACCTTGACCTGGGAAAATAATTGCTACTTTACTCATCCTTACCACCTACCGTCTCTCTCATAATATCGACAATCTTTTCATCGCCAGCAATTTTAGCTTGTCGAATCGCAGAATAAAACGCGCGAGCATTAGATCCACCATGCGCTTTAACAACCGTTCCGTCAAGACCTAATAATACTGATCCACCGTATTCTGCATAATCCATCTTCTTAGTAAAAGTGTCTAAGTCTTTTTTTAATACTAAAGCTGCTAGTTTGTTTTTTAAACTTCCTAAAAATGTTTCTTTCAACATTTTACCTATTGATTTTGCAGTACCTTCGATATTTTTAAGTACCATGTTACCCGTATATCCATCAGTTACCACTACATCAGTATTACCTTCCATTAACGTTTTAGCTTCAATATTACCATCAAAGTTAAAGCTTTGATCGTCTTTAAGTAGTTGGTAAGACTTCTTAGTCAATGTATTACCTTTAGCTGGTTCTGTACCGATATTTAATAATGATACTTTAGGATTTTGAATGCCACGTATTTTTTTAGCATAAATATTACCAAGTTGTGCATATTGCAATAAATGTTCAGGTTTCGCATCTGCATTGGCACCCACATCTAAAAATACAAATCCTTTTCCATCAATTGTTGGTAAAGTGACTACAAGTGCTGGTCTTGCCACACCTTTAATACGACCAACAATGAATAAACCTGCTGACATAAGCGCACCGGTATTACCTGCAGACACACATCCATCCGCTTCACCATTTTTCACTGCTTCTGCCATTCTTACCATTGAACTGTCTTTCTTACGTTTAATAGCTCTTACAGGTTCGTCTTCCATTTCTATTTTCTCATAACAATGTCTAAATTCTATACGTTCATGATTGAGTGTGTATTGATTTTTATCACCAAATAAAATAATCTCTAAATCTTTAAAATCATTAACTGCTTTCTCAACAGCTTCTAAGACGATACCGGGTGCGTCATCTCCACCCATCATATCAATAGCAATTTTAACCATGTCATTCATCCTCGCTTATATAAAACATTTTAAACGTTCCTTTAAACACTATTGTGTCTCTTACGTATGAGTTTACTTCTATAACAAAATGGTGCGAAGTTTTATTTACAACGTGTGCTTCTGCCCTTACTGTATCATTAAGTTTAACTTTCTCAATGAATGCTACATTACTTTCCTGTGTTAACACTGTTGATTTATGTATTAAAGCTACACAAAGCGAATTTGCCTGAGCAAATAACACATGACCTCGTGCTATCTGAGTCTTCGTAAAAACGGATTCTTCAGTAATTTCAATGAGGGATTGAGCGGATATATTTGGTTCAACTTGAATTAAATCTCCAACCACTTCATTTGCCTCTAGAGCACGAATTTGTTCATAATTTTGCTCAGCTACTAATTTAATACGCTTTCGTAGTTCTGGAATACTTAGGTTTGTTCTATCTAACCGTATGGTTTGAATACTAACTTCAAACTGTTCACATAATTCACTATCCGTAATAAAGGGATTTAATTCAATTGCTTTTTGAATCGCCTGACGACGTTTTGCTTTTTTCAATTTCAATTAAATCCCTCCTTAAAAGTGAAATTAGTACCAAGTCTTAAACATTCCTCACATATCATAACACTTTCCGTTTGATAAGCTCAACAAATATCATAGTGCTATATTTTATTTTTTGACAGTAGTGACTTTTAAGCATCAATCAAAACTCATATGTAGCAAGTTCTGATTAATGAATTCACGTAAGTGCTGATATGTTTCTGTAAAAAATTCACCTGATTGTATCAACTCTGCCGCCTCGTCTCGAGCTACTTCAAGCATTCGATAATCTTCAACAATGTTCGCTACCATAAATTCAGGCAAACCACTTTGTTTAACTCCAAAGAAGTCACCAGGACCACGCATTTCTAAATCACGCTCACTCAATTCAAAACCGTCCGTTGTTTGCGTCATAATAGTCATGCGTTCTATGCCATTTTCTGTCTTGGGAGATGCGATAAGGACACAGTAACTTTGGTGTTCACTACGTCCTACACGACCTCTTAATTGATGCAACGTTGATAAACCAAAGCGGTCTGCATCATATATCATCATAAATGTCGCGTTTGGTACATTGACGCCAACTTCAACTACAGTTGTTGAAACTAGTATATCTATATCATGTTGACTGAATCGCATCATAACCTCATCTTTTTCTTCAGCTGACATTTTACCATGTAATAACCCTACTTTTTCCTCTCCATAATGTAGTTTAAGTGATTCATACAACTCGACTACATTTTGCACATCTTCAAGATGCTCTGAACTCTCAATCAACGGACATATTACATAGGCTTGACGTCCTTTCTTAAGTTCAGACGTCATTTGTGATAGCACTTGCTCATATTGTTCATGCTTTGACCAATTTGTAATAATTGGCTTGCGTCCTTTAGGTAGTTGCTTAATTGATGACACATCCATTTCACCAAATACAGATATAGCAAGTGTTCTAGGAATTGGTGTTGCTGTCATAAAGAGTACATTCGTCATCGCACCCTTTTCTCTTAAAAGTTGACGTTGATTGACTCCGAAACGATGTTGTTCATCTGTTATGACAAGTCCTACATTTTGAAATGTTACATCATCTTGAATAAGCGCATGTGTACCTATTAAACAATCAATAGTACCATTTTCTAATTGCTCTAATAGAACTTTTCTTTTTTTACCTTTAACAGAACCTGTCAGCAATGCTACATTCATGTACTCACCGAACAGTTTAATTAAACTATTTGCATGTTGTTCAGCTAAAATTTCCGTAGGGACCATTAATGCTGATTGATAGCCCGCTGTTTTCAACGCATACATACATATTGCTGCAACAACTGTTTTACCTGACCCTACATCACCTTGTAGTAATCGGTGCATACGTATCGGCGCTTTTAAATCTCTAAAGATTTCATTCACACTCTTTTTTTGTGCATCAGTTAATTCAAAAGGTAAAGTTTCTATAAAATCTTTCACTTTTTGAATATCGTAATTTATCTCAATAGCTTCGTCAGATGACTTTTCTAAACGATTTAACCACTGCATTCTTAATTCAAACATAAATAACTCAGTAAAGGCATATGTTCTTCTAGCACGTAATAAGTCCTGTCGATCCTTGGGACGATGTAAGGCATATAGTGTATCCTCTAAAGATTCTAATTTATATTTCTGTTTAAGTTCTTCTGTAAGCCATTCATGGATTGTAACATCATCTAAAGTTTGATAAATCATATCTCGCATTTGTTTTTGTTTAATGCCCTCTTTAATACGATAAATAGGTTCTAACTTAATTTCATTTGTATCTTGAGATTTTTCATTAAAAAACATCCTGTTCCCATTTATTTCTTGTTTTGCACGATTCCATTTTCCTTTAACAGTTACCGTCCCATGAAGTTCAATTTTCTTTTTCAAGTATGGTTGATTAAAGAAGATACACTTGACCGCGATGTTATCTACCATCAAGTGTACTGTTAACTTTGATTTATTTCTGCCGAAAAATGCGACAGTTGGCATCGAATAAACTTCTCCGACAATTGTGACTGTAGATTGATCTTCAGCCATATTTAAATCTACAACTGTATTATCTTCGTAACGAGTCGGTAGATAGAGTACTAAGTCTTCAACCGTGTTAATATTCAGTTCTTGCAATAAAGCAATTCTTTTTGGTCCTAGTCCTTTGATACTTTGAAGCGGATACGGACTTTCTATTAAATTGACTTTAGTCATAACTTCTCACCTAGTATTTGTAATATTAATCTTTATTTTATCATGATTAGGCTGATTAATTGATTGTTACGCCTTTTGCACTATAAAAAAGGTACGAAACAATATTCATTACGAATTCATTGTTTCGCACCCTAATTCACTATATGATTAATGTTTATCTTTCACATGCCCATCCATCTTTATCACGGTCTAACTTAGATTGATAAGCAGGATGTCCTTTTTTAACTCCATTGGGATATTTCTTTCTCATCAAAGTACAATTTTTATAATATTCTTTAGATTGCTTTTTTGTTGTTTTTGAAGGCGAGGTCTTTGGTGTTGTTGGCTTCACAGTAGAGTTGGCAGTAGATGTCTGACCTGTCTTGGTTTTAGAGTTCGATGTTGTCGTACTCCAAATATTTAACTTTTCAGCTTGAGCTTTCGATTGACTCACCTTCAACATCTGTTCGAACGTATTATTAGGTGGATAAATGTATGTTACTCGTGCTAATCCTTGTCTTACAACGGCTTCGTTAACCATTCTACCATCAGCATAAACATACGCTAAATAACGACCATATTTATCTGTGCGTTGCCCTCTATCAAACTGCACTTGAATAGTACGAGCATTCGCTAACATATTTGTCGTGAAACGACTAGCTTCTGGACCATATTTTTGAACAGGTTTACGTGGATCTTTAGTTTCAGGTGTATCGATAAGCAACAATCTAAAAGTCGATTTCTTCCCTTTGTAAAGTAGTTGAACAGTATCTCCGTCAATACCCTTCACAAATTTAACTTTCTCTTTCGTTAATACATTACTTTGCGCATTAACAATGTGCTGTGGCATTACTACTAATAATGAGGTAAACGCTATTAAAATCGACAAACTTGCAATGGCAACCTTCTTTTTAAAAAGAAGTAACATAAGACTAATAACAAGACAAATAAATACTAAATATAAATCCCCCATAAGTATTCTCCTAATATTTAATATACATATTTTTTATACTAAACATCATAAAAAATACTATTAAAATTTTAATATTTTTATCACTTAAATCATTTATAAGAAAATGAAAGTTTAGCTCCATATAAAAAAGGCTCTACGTCAAATCGGACTGATGAGTCCAAATATTGAGATTAAGCAACCTTAGGTTGTTTAATATCTTTTTTTGTTGTTGAGGCAAATAGTCGCGAAGTTATAATAATTCGATTACGCAAATTATCATAATTTCTATAACCAAAAGATACCCTTTTAATGAGTTTGATTTTATTATTAATTCCTTCTAACGGACCGTTGGTCAGGTTAGAATATGTCATAGTATTTTCAATGAAAGCTGCTAATCGTATTAAAGTTCTACTGACTGGGCGTAATTTAGGACACACATCTGAAAGATGAATAGAAAAGAGTTTATGATTAAATTTCTCTATTTGATTTTCTTTTAATAATCTTCTTAGCTCATGAACGTAGTGATATGTATTAAATAATTCTACATCTACACCTAATAAGTAATTTAT
>NZ_MAON01000062.1:0-92582 GCF_001922505.1 Staphylococcus sp. MB377
CACTTCATCTGAAAAATTTAGATTTTTATCTTTAATTCTTAATGTATTTAATATAGACTTACACATAGGCGCATTACCTTTCTTTTTTATTTTGTTTGGTAGCTAATAATTATAGAGGTAATTGCGCCATTTTTGTATTCAAACATAAAAATTGGACTGATGATTTTTAGTCATCAGTCCAATTTATTATAGAGCCTATATTATAAGAAAATGTTCATAACCCAGAATATCAATGCTGCTAAAATCGCAGAGATTGGTAATGTAATAACCCATGTAATTATCATACGTTGTGCAGTGTTCCATTTAACACCTTTAGCTCTGTTAGAAGCACCTACACCAAGAATTGATGATGATACAACGTGTGTAGTAGATAATGGGAAATGTAATGATGAAGCTACAAATATTGTTAATGCTGATGATAAGTCAGCAGCAGCACCATTTGCTGGGCGAATTTTCATAATGTTTCCGCCTACTGTTTTAATAATTTTCCATCCACCCATTGCAGTACCTAGACCCATTGCAGTTGCACAGGCAACTTTTACCCATAATGCCGGCTCAACGTTTGTTGGATCTTGAATATTAGCAACGATTAAAGCTAATGTAATGATACCCATTGATTTTTGTGCATCGTTCGTACCATGTGAGAACGATTGCAATGCTGCTGTAAATACTTGGAAGAATCGGAAATTACGATTCGCTCGAGTAAGGTTAGCATTTTTAAAGATAATTTTAACAATCGTGTACATAATGAATCCAACACAAAATGCAATAATTGGTGAAATGATTAAAACAATAATAATCTTAGTAAAACCTTGATAGTGAAGTACACCAAATCCTTGTGCTGCAATCGCTGCACCAGCGATTGAACCTATTAATGCGTGAGATGATGAACTTGGAATACCATAAAACCATGTTAATAAATTCCAAATGATTGCTGCTAAAATAGCGGCTAATACAACTACTAAACCATTATGTAATTTAAATGGATCAACAATATCTTTTGTGATTGTACCAGCAACACCAGTAAATGTTAAAGCACCGATAAAGTTCATAATTGCCGCTAAAAATATTGCAGTTCTAGGCGTCAATGCACGTGTCGATACTGCTGTAGCAATCGCGTTGGCTGTATCATGGAATCCATTGATAAAGTCAAAGATTAAAGAAAATATAACGATAGCTATAGTGATAATTAATACATATTCCATAAATTAAAACTCCCTTAGCTATTTTTCATAATAATCGTTTCGAAATTATTTGCTACAACTTGACATTTATCTGCTATTTCTTCCATGCTTTCATAAATATCTTTTATTTTAATTAGTGTGATTGGATCTGTTTCACTGTTGAAAATGTGTTTAATAGATTGACGTAAAATGCCATCACAATTTGTTTCAAATTCTTTAATATTAATAGAATGAATGCGCATGTGAGATAATTTCTTCTCAACTAATAAACCAACAGCTAATTTCATTTCCGCTACTGCTTTTTGGATATTTTCTACGAATTCTGCCATGTATTCATCTGTATATTCAATTGAATACATTTCAAACATTGCTGAAGTTTCTTCCATTGCGTCAAGAACGTCATCAATTGCATTACATAAAGATAGAATGTCTTCACGTTCAATTGGCGTAATAAATGTTTGATTTAAATCCGCAATAACTTGATGCATTAATTCGTCACCATGTGACTCATATGTCTTGATATTGTCAGAATAAGCTTTTAAATCTAAGTGCGTATTGAAATCCATTTTCCCGAATTCAACTGCAGCACGGTCCAAATTAAATACCATTTCCTCTAATTGAACCATGAACTTATCCTTTTTCTTAGTAAACATTATAAAGCCTCCATTATAGCGATCGTTTCCAATCACATTTGTAAATTTTTATTATTGTAAGACAACTTTAGATAAAGAATACATTTACAATAAGAACATTCAAAGAGTCTATTTTCTGACTATTTGTAAATTTTATGTAAATATAATGTTTTACTGTTATTCACGTAATACTCCATTACTGAATTTGTCCCTATTTGAAAATATCACAGAATTTACATAACCACAATTACATTTACAAATTCTTTACAAATACGAAATATTAGATAAATATTGACTTAAATTGAGTGATTAATCGTTCTTTTAGAGTGATTATAGGCGATAACTGCAAAAATACTATAAATGATTGTATAAATACCCATTACAACGAAAATAGGAACTTTATTATCAAAGCCTATAACCTTCATAAAGACCACTGCCGCAAAGTAAGAATGTAGTAAGGCAATAATTAGTGGTATACCAAAATTAAATGCCACTTTGAGTTTTAACCCTTTTGCCATGTCTTTTTGAATAAAACCTAATTTACGTAATACAGAATAACTTTCTAACTCATCTTCTGTTTCATCAATTTGTTTAATGTAAATAATACACCCTGTAGCGATTAAAAATGCAATTCCTAAAAATGATGTTACAAATAACAATATTCCAGTCAAACTTGATACTTCGCTCACCACTTCACTACGCGTTTGAACATTACCATCAAGACCCTTTGTTATACTCTCAAGTTTTGGTATATCTCTTTTATGTTTTAAATCAAAACCATATTGTGAAACGATATATTTATTTTTCGCATGTGCTTTCAAATAGTTATAATCTGTATCATTTAAAACTAAAGTAGGACCTCCTAAGTCAATACTCTGTTTAAAATAAATTTTATCCATCACTTTATTCAATTTAATATTTGCATGATGCTTTTTAGTTCCTATAGAAGCCGTACCATGGGGTGTATGATTCGATAAATCATGAATTAACCCTTCAGGCATAATTAAATTAGCCTCACCTTTCTCTATAGAAACATTAGGGAAATATTTTTCACTCGTTACAGTAATCGCGTATGGTTGCACCTGATTTTTATCAAATAAATGATCTTTGTATAGTTGAGAATAAACAACTTGTTTAAAGTCGTAATGGTAAGGAATATGATGCCGATTTAATTCAAAACCTAATTCATTAGCTAATTTTTCTTCTTTCAGTGTAACTTCATGAGGAGATTCTAATAGAACTTCATTTGTCAAAGAGCCCCTACTAATCGCAGCGAAACACAATACAGATACAGTTATTGCTGAAATGATTGCCATTACAGTTAATGAAAATGCATTTTTTCTAATTCGAAACATGAGTGATGATGTAAAAATAACATCATTTACAGAAACATTACCACCTTTAAGATATCTAATCGTCTTTAAAATGAGAGAAATCGTACTTCGAAAGAAAAAGTAAGTTCCTAAAACAGTAAGAATTAGAATAACAAACGGTAGTATCACATCATCTACAATCTCGACAAAACGTGTCGATAAATAATAACCTGTTAATATCAATACAATACCTAAAACACCTAATATAACTTCTCCTAATGTAAGTGTGATGTGACTATCTTCTTTACTGTCTTGAGAGGCCATTAAACTTTTAATTGAAGATTTACTTAAATAAATAGACGCTTGAATAATGATAAGTATATAAGCAATGACAAGTATAAATAAAGTTTGCGCAATCGCTTGAAAACTAAAAATGATTGATACAGAAGTATGTATACCTAATAATTTTAAAACAATCATTAATAGTATTTTTGATCCTAAAATACCGATAATCATACCTAATATCGCGGTTATAATAAAAATAAGTAATTGTTCAAGCATTAGCATATAAATAATACTCTTTTTACCTAAACCAATCGTTTGCAATAATCCGAATTCATAGCTACGTCGTTTAATAAACAACATATTCGTATACATAATAAATACAACAATAATGATAAATAAAAAATAACTCCCCACTTGTGTTCCTTGTTGTATCATTGACAACGATTGATGCACATTTAAATGGTGCACATACTTAATTGTTATAAAACTAAAAAACAACACGATACTTAATACAAGTGAAAAGATATAAATCGCGTAATGAATTATATTCTGTTGAAAGTTCTTCCATATAATTTGACTAAAACTCATACATCATGCCACCTAATATACTTTGCGCACGTAAGATCTCCTTGTGAAAGACATTTTTATCGTCTTCACCTTGATAAATTTCAGTAAATATCTGCCCGTCTTTTAACATAATCACACGCTCTGAGAAGCTTGCTGCCAAAGGATCATGCGTTACCATTACTATCGTTGCGTTATAAAGTTCATTGATTTTTTGAAAACGTTGTAATAAATCGCGAGTATTTTTAGAATCAAGTGCCCCTGTTGGCTCATCCGCGAAAATAATCTTAGGATACGTAATAAATGCACGCGCTGCGGATGTTCTTTGTCGCTGTCCACCAGAAATATCTGATGGATATTTATCACTAATTTCAAAAATATTTAAAGCCTGTGTAATACGTTGATAGCGTTCATTCATTTCTTTTTTATCTAACTTTTGAACTGATAAAGGTAACATGATGTTTTCTTTAACTGTTAACGTATGTAATAAATTATATTCTTGAAAAATAAAACCAATATCTTTTTTTCTAATTTCAGACAACACTTTATTAGATAATTTCTCTAATTGTTGACCATCTAAAATAATAGAACCATGTGTTAAATAGTCAATTGAACTTAACACGTTTAATAACGTTGTCTTGCCTGATCCCGATGGCCCCATGATAGCTACAAACTCTCCCGCTTCAATTGACAGATCTATATCTTTTAAAACTTCTTGTTCAGTTTGTTTATTTCCATAAGTTTTGGCAATTTGCTTTGCCTGTAATATTGCCACGGTTTTATTCACCTCGCCATTCATTTTATCTGCATGTGCGTTTACTTTAGAAACATCTCACTACTTTAATCAGTTTAATTATAAAAGTTATCGCTTTTGATGAAATGAAGATGGAGTAACAAATCTAAGTTTTAAGGTAACATTGTTGTCACTTGGGTCATACGGGCCATCAATTCATTCTGTTTTGGAAAAGTTAATACAAAAGTAGTCCCCTGTCCCACTGTAGATTCTACTTGAACATTAATACCTAATTGATCTTTTACACTGTTAACCAGATATAGCCCTATTCCTGAAGAAGTTGTCTCATTACGATTCGCAGTCGAAGTGAAACCACGCTCAAATATACGTGGTAAATCCTTGTGACTGATACCTCTACCAAAATCTTTAATTTCTAATGCTACATGACCATCATTTGTATAAGAACGAATAATAATATCTTGTTCTTGAGAATATTTTAATGAGTTAGATAAAATTTGGCGAATCATCATGCGACACCACTTCACATCCGTGTATACATCTAAGTTTGTTTCTAAATCCAAATCATAGCCTATACCTTTGGCTTGGCTAATGTGACGTGTTAATTGGATCTCATCAATCACAAGACGCTTCAGTGATGTCTCTTCAAAATACATGTCTCTATTTTTAGACTCTAAACGCGTTAAATAAAGTTGCTTATCTAACAACTCATTAATACGTGCCCATTCATACAATAATGACTTTTTACGTGTCCCCTCTTCTTCTTGATCGATTAACAACTTCATCGCTGTCACAGGTGTTTTAATATCATGAACAAATTCTGTTAGAGATTGTTCTGTCGATTGTATGTGTAATTGTTGTTCAACAACACATTCCTTTTGACTCGTTAATTTGCGATAAAGATAATTAACAACTTCCTTTTGAAACGGATCTTCCGCTAAATCTTTATGCTTAATTTCTTCAATTTCTTTATTATTATATAAATGTTGATATAGCTTTACTTCTTTTAAAAAAGTAAAAATTAAAAACATCGCTGTAAGACCGAGATTTAAAGTTACTATAAATCCTATACTCTCGATGGAAATATCATAATCAATGTAAGCCATACCTAATAAAATCACATGTAGAAACACAATCCAAAAAATCCAGTTACTTCGCGTTTTGAGGAATAACCAAAACCACTTCAAGTTACTCATGTGCCATGTAACCTTTACCTACTTTAGTTTCGATCTGTGTATCCATACCGATATCAGATAATTTTTTACGCAAACGGTTAACGTTAACAGTTAACGTATTATCACTTACAAACGCTTCATCATCCCATAGCGCAGTAATTAAGGTATCTCTAGTAACAATTTGATTTTGTTTTTGAATTAACATTTCTAAAATAATCATTTCAGTCTTCGATAAATAGATAACTGAATCACCTTTTTGAATACTATCTTTTGATAAATCCACAAGTGCATCTTGCCAATTCAATGTTCTCTTTTCTTCTGCTCCAAATTCATAAACACGTCGATAAATGGCTTGCAATTTAGCTATTAAGACGTTTGTATGGAATGGTTTTTGCATATAATCATCGGCTCCCAATTCCATGCTCATAACTTGGTCCATCGGATTATCACGTGATGATAAGAATAAGATGGGGACATTAGATACTTGTCTAATCTTTCTGCACCAATAAAACCCATCGTATTTAGGTAATTGAACATCCATAATAACAATCTCAGGATTTGTTTCTTCATAAATATCCATTACTGCACTAAAATCATCTATACCTGTCACAAAGAAATCCCAATGTTCTAATTCTTTTTTCAATTCTTGGAAGAGTGTTTGATCATCTTCTACTAATAATACTTGCATCACTTTATCACCTATTATTTTGTATATTTCATTTTTTCCCCTGATTGAACCCGTCCGTTAAAATGTTTAATTCGGCAATCAATTTCAAACCCTCGCATAATCAAACCTTGTAATGGTGCTTGAACGAAGTAGTAAATTGGCCATAGTAATTTCGGAATATAATCATATAAATGAACAATGACCAATCTTGTCCCTTTAATTTGCCTAAATTCTAATTTACCTTGTTTCTTTTGATTAGATTTTATCATTGAACCTGAAATCAAGTGTAATGTTATAAGTCCCGAGTCGTTTTCAACTTTTTCCATAATTAATAATGGTTTAGACTTTTTTCGTGCATAAACAATGTATCTATCATTATCTTTATATGTGTGCATGAATGTACCACGTGTATCATTAAGCCATTTCATAAAGTAGTCTACTAAATAGGATAATGTCCATTTCCTAGGTAATATCATTCGCATCGCTGTTCTTATATCATCATATTTAGACATCTGTAATTCAGCATTTATATGCGGTCGTTTAATTTGTGTGTTTGTCTTTTCCACAGGAACACCGTAATTCTCTAGCCTTTGTACTGTCTCACTATCAAATCGACTACCACTTATATATACTATTTTAGACACACCTTGTTGAGCTGCTGCTCTGGCAAAGTTATCTGCGGCGATCAAATTTAAATCTCGTGCCGTTGCTTGCGTTAATTTTGCTGAATTCTTATTAGGATCTAAATAAAAAACAGCAATGTCCATACCTTCCATACCTTTTACAACATCAGTATAATTATAAATATCTCTTTTCAACCAAATAATTCGATCATTATCTTCTTTTTTAGTATTTGGATACTTTGATAGGGCATATATGTTTGCATCTTTTTCAATAACACTACTTATATACTTACCAATATAACCACTACCACCTGCTAATAGTACATTCGGTTTCATATTTAAGATTACCCCTTTAGTTTAAAAGTTTTTTATTTTATGTATATCTAAGATTTATTGCTATAATACCACGTAAGACACAATAGTTTATTAATTTGGGAGGAAGCCTTATGGCTCATATTATTCGTGAAATTAGTATAAAAGACGTTGAAGACTTTATTAAATTATTAAGTAAAATTTATGATGAATCTGAATATACATTATATAACCCGGGTGAATATACGCCCAGCATCTCAAGTGTTAGTGATCGTTTAGAACGCATTATCACTTCTCCAAGAAATACTGTTTATGTTGCAGAGCAAGATGATCAACTGGTTGGTTACGCATTCATTACAACTGAAGATTTTGAGCGCAAACGTCACGAAGCAGTTATCACAATTGGTGTTAGACAACTATATCAGAAACATGGCATAGGTATGGCCTTAGTAAATGCGACTGAAGCTTGGTCAATCAACCATGATATTAGGCGTATCGAAGCTTCCGTTGTCCCTGAAAACGCGCGCGCAGTTGAACTCTTTAAAGCTGCTGGATTTAATATTGAGGGCGAATTAAATGATAAGCTATACATTAATGGTCAATACTTCAATAAATATGTCATGGCCAAACTGCTTATTTAGTATTTAAATTTAATATCATTATATTATACTCTAGTCTCAATAATATTAAACAACATTACTAAAATGTTAGATTAAATAACAATATACCTATAGTAATTAAATAGCACTATCATAGATTAATAGAAATTAAAAAGGCTTACTTCCTTAATGATTTAACATTTAGGAAATAAGCCTTTTATTCTTAGCTATAGTGTTGTCACTAATAAAGTTTGATAATTTTATCACTTCATCGTGGTTAGTAAGGTGATAATGAGAAACTTTTATCCGAACTCGTAGAACCATCAAATGGAGATTGCTGATTTTGTTCTACACCAGATGATGAAGTATTTCTGCTTAAGAATGCGAGTACACGTTTCATATTCTCTTTAGATTCTGGCTTCTCTAAATGAAATTGATATTGATGATGTAAATGATGTGAACCATTATAGAACAATGTACTAGCAGGAATGCCTTCTTCCTTCAACTTACGGTAAAATTCAATATTTTGACTGTAGAAAGGATCAGCATCACCTACTGATAGATACGTTGAAGGATAATCTTTAGTCACTTGATTAATTGTTGACATTTGAGAAATATTTTTAAATTCTGATTCCCATTTTGTTGCACCAGTATAACTATGCATAAACATTTGAATTCTTGGGAATTCCGTTTCTCTAACTGTCTTCATATCATAAAAACCACCGAAAAAGATAGCGCCTTTTATTTGTGATGGTGTAAAACGCTGTTCAAATCCCATTTCACTTCGTAGTGAACTATTTGTTTGCATAGCAACATATTGACTTGTAAGTTGTGCACCGGCAGAGTCACCGCCTATAACAACTTGATCTAAATCAATTGGGAAGCGGTCTTTACTATGCTTAATAAATTGAATTGCATCATCAAATTGAATGAGTGGCGTAGGATATTTATAATTAGGTGCTAAAGCATAGTTAACATTCACTACTACATAGCCTTGTTCCACAATTTGCGATAGCAATGGATTTTTATATTGTTTATCACCTGCAACATAACCCCCTCCATGCATCCAGAAGATAACTGGCAATTTAGTATCCTTGTCTATATCGTCAGGCATCATAATGTCGAGTTGGCTTTCAGGAAGATGATTATTATAGGTAATATTTTGAAATAATTTGACGTTAGGATTATTAATTTGAACTTTTTCACGTTGTTGTTTTTTCTTCTCACTCTCTTGTTGATGGTGGTATAGTCCCCAAGCAACTACAACACTCACAATCACTATAATGACACCTGTGATGATCGTCCATTTTTTCTGAGTATTCATTCCCTACGTTCCTTTCAATTGATTATAGAAAGTTTGCTTATTCATTTAATAGAAAAAGCAACCCGTATAATCATACGAATTGCTTTTAAGATTAAAACATTCACTTTCAATTGTAAAGTATTGCTATTTTAAATCTATGCTATATGATCTTTATTATCACTCTTACGTACATAGTATTTAATTAATACTGCAACTACGATAAACAGACCAACAACACCCATAATGTTATATAAGAAGTTAATTAAGTCTGCGAAACCTACAAAGCTTAAAATAAATGCAGCAATCATCATAATAATGATAAAGATGTGATACTTTTTACTATATGGTTCTGTAAAACGTGCTGCGAATGAATAGCATAGCCCTAAGATTGTATTGTACATAACTGCTAACATGATGACAGTTAGAACAAGACCAATCCATGGATGAATAGCATTAGCTAATGTTATTGTTGGAATTTCAGCATCTTTGATTTTAGGATATTCAGATTGTAGTGCAAAGTTAATTAGAGCAAGTAAGATAGTGTAAATCACACCGCCAAACATTGCACCTCCACCTGAAACTTTACGTTTAGAAGCGTCGCCTCCAATTGCAACAACTGTACTAAATCCCACTGCAAAAGCTAGACCACCATACATTAATCCTCTAACTATACCCCAAAATACACTTGTTTTATCAACAGTACTGTTAACTTCATTTAAAGGAACGCTACCTGCAAATAAGTAGTAAATGGCAATAAGTATTACCATAATTATTAAGAATGGTGTAACGATACCAAGTGCCCTCACGATTTTGTTAAAGTCTAATAATAATGTTAAATAAATGACAATAGTCATAATTAAGGCACCTAACCACGTAGGTATGCCAAAACTCTCTTGGAATGTTGAACCTGCCCCTGCAATCATAGTGACTGCTATACCAAATAAGAAGAATACTAATATATAATCGAAGATTTTACTAAACTTTTCTCCGAATAAATATTTTAATGTTGACTCATGATTCGTAGCTTCAAATGCTGTACCTATTTTAGCAACTTGTCTACCTATAAAACCAAGAATCAAACCTGAAATAAGTACACCAATATAAGACCATAAACCATACGGTGTAAAGAATTGCATAACTTCTTGTCCAGTTGAGAATCCGGCACCTACTACAATGCCGACATAGGCGAAACCAATTTTTACAGCTTCTTTATTTAATCCCATGCGAAAATATAACCTCCTTAAATTTGACACATTGTGCATTATAACGCACTTCAAATAATATGCAACAGTGCATAAAGGTTACGAACCGGCGTTTATCGGCTATAAACACTATGCTATATACACTTGTTAAGGATTTAAAATTCTTTAAAAATTATTATGATTATCTTATTTCTCATAAATAAGTAACTAGTAAATCATATTTAATTTTAGATTAATGGTGAACATCATATCTACATCTTTAAACAAATAATAGCGATCATTATAGAGGAGGTAAAAAATAAGTTTAGGAGTAATTGCAGGTTTAATATTGGCTATTATCGCACTAGTCATTAGTTTTTTTAAATAAATAATTAAATTTAAAAATGACTTGAATTAAAAAGGCTGAGACAAAATTAAATGTCTCAGACTTTTTTACCAATTTGGCAATAGCTGACTGATTTGAAATTGACCTTGAATCAAGTTTTCTCAAACCTAGTCATCCTTACCTGGTAGGCGGCCCCAACAAAGAGAATTTCCTAAAGAAATTCTACAAGCTAAGCAAGCTGGGGATACAACGAAATAAATTTTGAAAAATACTATTTCTGTCCCACTACCATATATAAAATCTAGAAAGTAATTATTTGTACAATGATGCAATCATTTACATGCTGATTAATTAGAATTTCCATATTGTTGTAATTCATTAATATCAATAACAACATTATCCATACGTTTAGCTGTTTCTTTAAGTGCATTTCTTGCAACATGATTACTTGGATCTAATTTCAAAATTTGTTTAGCAACTTTGAAAGCTTCAGTATCAGTAATAACAGGTTCTGGAATGGCATGTAATAATAACATTTGTAATAGACTCTTAATTTCTTTACCATTCGTCAACTGAATGGACGCTTGTGCATGGTAATAAGCAGAATCCAATGCCCCTTCTATCTCACTTAGAGGATAGACAAGTAATAGAAATGCTAAATCATGCAATTCAGACGTTTCTTCAAATTTAATCATATCTAAAATACAAGTATAAAACATCATGCTTTCATTTTCATGTGCACATGAAATGTAGGCTTCTTCAAAATCTAAAAAGTCTGCTTTGGTCATTAGTTGTCTAACTTGTTCAAATTCTCCACTTAAAACGTATTCCTTGATGCTACTTTGCATGACCTTGTCCACCTACTCTCTCGCTTTACTATAATAATCTATTTTATCACAATCATTTGTCATTTTCATTTTATAAATTACTTAATTGTAAAATTTATTTTGCGCATTTATTTGATTATTATATTCACCCAGATTATTTAAACATTAGTCAAATGTATTTTCTTTAAATGAAGTTTGACCGACTTCTTGTATCGCTTCATCAGTTGTTCCGCCAACTGAGAGTTTCACTGCAGCAGTAAAACTACCTTCTACTATTGGTGCATCTATCTTCTTAACATGATGTGGTCCTTCATACATCTCAATTGCTAAATCTAAATTCATTTCAGAAGAACCTAGATCATAAAAGCACAATGCGTCATCATCTAAGTTATTGATAATATTTTGAATATCATCAAATGATGTACCTATACCTCCATCGACACCGCCGTGAGCTATAACGTTAACATCTTGCGCCATCTGATTAAGCAATGCTTTAGTACCATTCGCAATGTCTTCACTATGGCTGATAATTATAATTGTTGTCATTCAATCTCATCTCCAATCAGTGCACTTAATACGTAAACCATACTTTGAGCACCAGGATCGATATAACCTATTGAATCCTTTTTAAAGTATGCTGCACGTCCTTTTGTAGCTTCTATCTCTTTCGTATCAGTAGCAAATTGTTGTAGTATCTCTAATGTGATTGTTTCATCATTTTCTAAAGCTTCACGCGCTCGATCTACAACATCAAACATAGTCTTCTCATCTCGTTGTACTTTACCTCTCTGGGCAATCGCAATAGCAAATTCAGTAACAACAGCTTTTAAATTTTCTTTATCCATTTCATCATTAACAACATTAGCCATCTTAACAAAGCTAAATCCATATAATGGACCAGATGCACCACCAATATTTGACATTAATGCCATACCGGTAGATTTAAATAGCGATGACATACTACTATCATCTATCTTATCTTTCAAACTTTTAAATCCACGCAACATATTGACACCATGATCGCCATCACCAATTGCTCTATCTAAATCCGTTAATAATGTTTCTTTCTCTGAAAACACTGCCTCTAAATTTAATAATCGTTGTTTCATATCTTTAACATCCATTTTTAATCACCTCAGTTGAATGTAGTTTTCTTTTTAAAAGTAGCGAGACGTAGTAGGTGCTTGTAAAGCTTTGAGTAGTTCTTCATTATTAGGAAGTAGTGTGATTGAAAAACCTTGCATATCTAATGAAGTCATATAGTCACCAACAAACCATTGCGCTACATCTCTATTTTGTTTTTCTAAATAAAGCGAACAATATTTAGTCACAATATTTAACTCTGATAGTGGTGTACCACCCATCCCATTAACTATAACGATTAATGATTGCTCTTGATTTTCTTTAAGTAATCGGCTTAATAACCGTTCAACGATACTATCGATTTCTTCATAGTGTATTCGTTCAATTCCTTTTTCCCCATGAATACCTATCCCAATTTCTATATCCTCATCATTAATATCAAATCCATATTGGCCTGTTGTCGGAACCATTGGTGGTGTCAGTGCCATACCAATACTTTTAATTTGTGAAGCTATTGTTTCCGCTTTTTCTTTAATATCCTGTAGAACTAAACCTTGTTCAGCTAAATAGCCTACATATTTATGAACGCATACTGTGCCTGCAACACCACGTCTTTGCGTTTCTTCAGACACTGATATGTCATCTTTAACGACAACCATCTCTACTTGAATATCTTCCATTTCTGCCATTTCTTGCGCCATTTCAAAGTTCATTACATCGCCAGCATAATTTTTAACAATTAATAAAACACCATCACCAGTATCGACAGCCTTAATTGCTTCTAACACTTTATCAGGTGTTGGTGAAGTAAATACTTCTCCGCAAACCGCCGCATCAAGCATCCCTTGCGCAACATAACCTGCATGAGCCGGTTCATGTCCACTACCGCCACCTGAAACAATCGCTACGCCTTTAGATTTCTTTTTACGTCGCACGACAACAGTTTCTGCAATGATTTCGATATCATTATTTGCTATTTTTAAACCGTCTAGCATATCTTTTAAAAAGTTTTCTTTTTGTTTTATTAGCTTTTTCATATGTAACCTCCTCCTTTGGCCTATCAATTTAATTATAAATCAAGCGCAATGTATGCGCTATCATTTACATATAAATCGACTTTAATAAAAAAGTGGAAATGGAACAGAATTTGTCCTTATCCAAACACAGAGAATTTCAGCGTAAAATTCATTAATAAGGTCTGTCCACTCCCACGAAGATTACTACAATCGTAAAAAGTTTAATATTTAACTAATTAGAAACGATGTCTTACATATATTTTATCCTTCAGCATCACTATTCAATGCACCAATTTTTAAATACTTTTAGATTTATACATTAAATAAATGAAATAAGGTGCGCCTATAATAGCAACTACAATACCAGCAGGTACCCCTGTCGGTTCAAGAATAACCTTACCAATGGTATCTGATAAAACAAGTAAGAAGGCACCTATAATAATTGAAATTGGTAAAAATAGTTGATGACGCGGTCCAATAATTGATTTTGCAATGTGTGGTCCCATTAAACCAATAAATGTAATAGCACCTGCAACAGCCACGGCAATTGATGATAAAACAACAGCAATAAAGAATAAAATTACACGTTCACGTTCAACCTTAACACCAAGTCCTTTTGCAATATGCTCATGTGTATTAATTAAGTTCAGCACATTAGATTTATATAAAAGAAATGGAATAATAATGATAAGCCATGGAATAGTTGCAATTACAAATGTAAAGTCATCACCCCAGATATTACCAGCAAACCAAGTAGCAATAAATTCTGACTGATCTTCATTAAATTTAGACATAAGCGTAATAGAACCACCGTATAAGGCTGTCTGCATGCCTACACCAATTAGCACCATACTTGAAGGTGTAATGCCATCTCTCTTGTTCACACTAAATAAAAAGATAACAATTGCAGTAGCTACACCACCAATGACACTAATCACTGGTAACACATACACAAAATTATCAGGGTTAATATGTCCTATTGAAATAAATAGCGCTATGGCGAAACCACCGCCAGCATTAATACCTAAAATACCTGGCTCCGCAATTGGATTCTTAGTGACACTTTGAATAATAGCACCACTTAAACTTAACGCAGCACCTGCTAAAATAGTAATTAACATTCGTGGAAAACGAAATTCCATTAAGATTAATTGATCATAATATTCACCTTGACCTATGAGCGTCTTTAAAAAATGATCAACCGGAATTTTATATTCTCCTGAAGACACACTCCATGTACATGCGACTAATAATAATATTGAAAAAATTACTAAAGTAACGATTTGTTTTCGTCTTAATTTAGGATGAATCATATTGTGCGCCCCCCTCTTTTAACTAAGTATAAGAAGTAAGGTACACCGATAAATGAAATAATCGCTCCCACTGGCGCTTCACCTAACATTCGTGCAACAGTATCAGCTAAAATCATAAGTAAACCGCCTGTTAAAGCTGTTAATGGTAATACCTTTGCGTAGTCTGTGCCTACTAAGAATCTGACAATGTGAGGCACCATCAAGCCAACAAAAGCAATTTGTCCTACCATTGAAACGGCTACCCCCGCTAATATCATTGTTAAGAACAAACTTAATCCACGAATCAACGTGATATTTTGTCCCAAGCCCTTAGCAAGTGTCTCTCCTAAATTTAAAATCGTTAATTGTTTACTCATTGTTATGATGATAACAATAGCAATGATAATAACAGGTCCGCTCCACATAAGTTGTTTCCAAGTCGTACCTGAAACACCACCAGCAGTCCAGAAAGTAAGTGTTTGATTCAGCTTAAATGTTAAAGCAATACCTTGACTCAAAGCCGTTAAAAGTGCACTTACAGCAGCACCTGCTAAAATGATTCTCATAGGATTGAAGCCATCACGTCTAGATCGACCTATTGTTAAGACAATAAAGCCACCCAACATCGCACCTAAAAACCCTGCACACATGAGCATTAAGAATGGTGCTGACGGATAAAAAGCAAATGTTAACGCCAATGCAAATGAAGCCCCAGAGTTTAAACCTATTAAACTTGGATCTGCAAGTCCGTTTTTAGTTACGCCTTGAATAACAGCACCAGCAACTGATAATGCCATTCCAACTAATACCGCACCTAAATCACGCGGTATACGTATCTCACTAATAATATTATGTTGTTGATTTTTAGGATTATAATGAAAAATAGCATCCATAATAGTTGAAAAACTAATTTTCGCTTCACCTATCAAGATAGATACAAGCAATGCGCCTACTAACAACACAAAGACTAAAATAATATAGCCAATAAAACCTATGTTTACTTTTTTATCTTTCTCCATCATGATAAAAATTCCCTTTTCTCAGTTTATCTATATATTATGAATAATTACGTTCGAATAAGTCATAGGTCACTAACAATGGTTTACCTGTACGAGGGTCCGTACTAAGTACGACATCAATATTAAACACTTTTTCTAGAATATCTTTAGTCAGCACGTCTTCAGTAGCGCCACAAGCAATGATTTCACCTTTCTTCATAGCGATAAGATGATCAGAAAAACGAATAGCCTGGTTGATGTCGTGTAAGACCATTATGATGGTACAACCTTGTTCTTTATTTAATTGTTGAACTAATTCTAAAATTTCTAATTGATGTGAGATATCTAAATATGTTGTGGGTTCATCTAGGAAAATAATGTCTGTTTTTTGAGCCAATGCCATCGCAATCCAAACTCGTTGACGCTGACCACCACTTAAATCATTAATAGAACGATGTCTAAATTCAGATGTGCCAGTAACATTTAAAGCCCAATTAATCTCTTTTTTATCTTCAGCAGATAGACGGCCGAACCCTTTTTGATGCGGAAAACGACCATAAGATACTAATTCTCCAACTGTAAGACCATCTGCTACTTCTGGTGTTTGTGGTAATATAGCAATTTTTTTAGCAATTTCTTTAGTTGATTGCGTATGAATATTTTCACCATCTAATTGAATTTCGCCATTTTTGATTGTTAATAAGCGTGACAATGCTTTTAATAATGTAGATTTCCCACAACCATTAGGCCCAATGATAGACGTAACCTTGCCATCTGGTATTTCTACATCTAAATTGTTAATAATCGTATGATCCCCATATCCAATTTCCACTTGTTGCGCTTTTAAACGATTCATGCTTCCCCTACTTTCATAATAAATAACTTTGTGTACGATTGAGTTTGCCAATTGATAATAATTATCATAGTCAATAGAGGTATTATAACATCTTTGTAAATAACTGACTATTTGTAATCAACAAAACAAAGGTTAGGTATTTCATTAATTGATGTCGTCATATCACCTTCACCAATATATTGAAACACCTAACCTTATTCATTCTCATTATTCATCTGCTAAAAAGCCATTACCATATACATCTCTCACATCATGCACAACTAAAAAGGCTTGATCATCAATCTTTCGTATAATTTTCTTAGCTCGAGACACTTGTGTTTTTGCAACGACAACATATAATACGTCTTTTTCTTCACGACTATAATAGCCTCGACCATCTAATATTGTGAGACCTCGTCCAACTTGTTCATCTATCGCTTTCGCTACTTGGTCAGGATTACTTGAAATAATTGTCATTGCTTTTTTAGTATTTAAACCTTCTATAACATATTCCATAACTTTGGTACCTATATATAATGATATAACTGTTACTAAGGCCATCTGCAATGGTAATACAGTTAATGATATGAGTACTACAATCAAATCAAAAAACAATAACGCATATGCAGTACTTACATCTAAATATTTATTAGCAATTTGTGCTAGTATCGTTGTCCCTGCAGTTGTACCACCAGCTAAAACAATAATACCAATGCCCAACCCAACACAAGAGCCACCAAATATAGCGTTAATAATGATATTTCCAGTTTCGACGTGCCAAGACTCAGTTAAACTTAAAAACACTGAGATAAGTACAGTTGCCACAATAGTTAATAACATACTTTTTTTACTTAAAAATTTATACCCTACAATGATCAGTAGTGCATTTGCTACAAAGTTCGTGATGGCTGGAGAAATGTGAAACGCATAATATAATACAATGGCTATACCTGTTACGCCACCTTCTCCTAAATTACCTGAGATAACGAATGCATTAACTCCAGCTGAAAATATGAAAGAGCCTAGTATAACTAAAAGTAAATCTTTAATATTTTTATTCACATACACCAACCCCTTTTAATGTAATATCATTAAAAAGGTTATCACAATCACTAGTGAAGCTACAATATGCATTTTAGAAATAGTCTATATCTAGATTATTTTCAAGGTATATTTCTATTTCATCATGTTTAAGTGAACTAATTTAAAAACAAATATAAATTTTCTGAATTTTTTGTTTACTTTGTCGATTACATTTGCTATAATGTGTATAACTTCTTAATAAGAGAAGTTATCTCCTTTGTGTTGTTTATAGTAACAAAACAAATTTTGCTCGAAGTACTGTGACAGTACCTAGTCCTTACCGTTACAAGTACATTAATATTCATTTCCCATAAAAACCAAGTATATAGAGTGTCTCCTCACCCTACATACTTGGTTTTTATCATGTTAACTAAAATCTACTGAAATAATTCAAAAAAATCGTGGAACGAAATTCAAATTGAATGATGTTCCACGATCCTTTTAAATTGTCAAACATGCTATGTATCTTCTTACCAAGCGAATAATCCGACAAACGCTGCAGTAAGTAATGATACTAATATACCTGCTAATAACATCATTGGTACGTATTTAGATACAAAATCTGATGTTTTTTGATCGACAATCCCTTTTAATGTTCCGACAATCATTCCGATTGTAGAGAAGTTAGCAAATGAAACTAAGAATGTTGAAATAACAGCTCTTCTGTGAGGGCTATATGAATCAACGACTTTACTAATTTCACCCATAACTACAAATTCATTAGTAACAATCTTCTTAGCCATTTGTTGAGCAACAATCCATGCTTCTCCCCATGGCAAACCAAGTAAAAGTGCAAATGGATACATAAATAAACCTAAAATTTGATTTAAACCGAAACTTCCTTTTACGCCTATCCATCCACCGACTAGACCTGTAATTAAGTTTATAAAGCGATCAATTAAGTCTGCTAAAGCAACAAAACTAATTACAAATGCAATGATGATTAATACTAATTTACCTGCATTAAGTACAGAATCACCTAAAAATGAGAAGAAAGGTTGACGTTCTACCGTTTCATTATTTTTGATGCTATAAATGATGTCTTCTTGTTCTTCAACACTTACCGGATTCAAAATTGAAGATACAATTATCGCATTAATAATATTTAGCGGTATCGCTGTTAATACGAGATCACCCGGTATCATTTGAACGTATGCACCAACAATAGCTCCAGAGATTGAACTCATTGACATCATAGCCACTGTTAATACACGCATTTCATTCATACGTTTCAATTGTTCGTTTGATACAGCTAAAGCTTCAGTATTACCTAAGAACATCATTTCGATGCCAAAGAATGATTCAAATTTAGGCTGACGCGTAATTTTCGCTAGCACCCAACCAATACCACCTATAATTTTAGGTAAAATATTGAAATACATTAATACGTCAAATAATGGTACTACAAGCAGAATTGGGAAGAGTGCGCTAATCGCCATATCCATCTGTTTACCGCTAGTGAAACTGCTGAATGCAAAGCCTGTTCCAGTATGCGCTGATTGAATTACCCATGCAATTGCTGAAGCTAATCCTTCTACAATCGTTCTCCCGATTTGGAAATAGACGAAGAACCATGCTAAAAACAAGTTTAATACTACAAGAATTAAAATAGATTTCCATTGGATGTTTTTGCGATCTCTTGAAAATAAAACTGCAATTCCCAAAAATGCAAGTAACCCAATGATGTTAACCAATAAAAACATAAGGCACCTACCTGATTAATTTTTTTGCCATTAATATCATAGCATGTCTATACAACAGAACCGTACTTTATTCACTAATTAACCCCAAAAGTTCTGTTAATAATATATTTTTAATTATACCATGAGGTAATGTTCGAGAAAATAAAGATTTTTTAAATAGTACAATAGAAAGCACTAGAGTTAAATTTACTGCTCTAGTGCTTTCTACTTTCAATTTAATTATGATTTTTTCTCAATATCTTTATAAATATAATCACCAATATATTGAGATGCTTTTCCATTTTCTATAGAACAAAAATCATTATAAAATGATTCTATCTTATCTTGATATTTCACTTTATGTTGATCAATTTGTTTTAACTCTTCAGCTAATTTAAACTCGTCTGTAATAATTTCACCTGGTAGGTCGTTCATGTAATCCATATAGAAACCACGAAGTCCTTTATCATATTTTTCGATATCGTATGCAAAGAAAAATTGTGGACGCTTCAAGATACCAAAGTCAAACATAACAGAAGAATAATCAGTAACTAATGCATCAGAAATTAAGTATAATTCCGAAATGTCATTATAATTTGATACATCAATCGCAAAGTCATCATATCCATGTAAATCTAAAGCATTCGCAATTAGATAATGCATTCTTAATAAGATGACATACTCATCTCCTATTTCTTTTTGAAGATTAGCTAAATTAATTTTCAAATCAAATAAGTATTGTCCCTTTTTCACAAACTCATCGTCTCTCCAAGTTGGAGCATACATGATAACTTTCTTATCTGCAGGTAAATTCAAGTCACGCTTAATTTGTTCAATATATTCAGTGTCATTTTGACGGTTAACTAATACATCATTTCTCGGATAACCAATCTCCCATATACGGTCTTCATCCATCCAAAATGCTGATTTAAAAATATCAGAAGAGTATCTATTTGGTGATACTAAACGATCCCAACGTGATGCTTCAGCATAGAAGTTCTTCTTATAGTTTGCAGTTGTCGTGCCAGGCATTCTAACCACTTTCATATCATTAGCTAAACGTTTTAATGGTGTTCCGTGCCAAGTTTGGATATACATTTGATTCTCTTTTTTATTTAAATATAAAGGTAATCTAGCGTTTGTAACCCAATATTTCGCTTTAGCATAGGCATCATAATAAGCTTGAGATCCTTTTTTCACTTTAGTAGCATTACCTGGAATATTGTTATTTTCTGGTTTTGAAAAGACCCAAATATAATTTAAATGAGGATAATGTTTTTGCATGTATTCATAAATATATTTAGGACTATCGCTATAATTTTTACCACCAAACGCTTCAAATACAATTGTATTCGGGTCAACTAAGTCTTCATTATCACTCAGTTGATATTTTGAACGTTCTTTCATCTTGCTATTTAACACAATATTTTTAACTAAACGTGTTTTATTTCGTAAGTCATTAACATATTTGGCATTTTCAACATCATCCATTGATAAGAATAATATTTCTAAATTGTATAATACTTTCCCATCTTTTAGGATGTTCCATTTTAAAGCTTTAACAATTTTAATAAGCGCATCTTCAAGTGACACATATCGAGATTTTATATCTCTAAGTGCAGGATCAAATCCACTTTTAATTTCATTTTTCATTCGTTGAATGAGGAAATTTTTAATTCGCTTATCATTCGTTCTTTGCATAGCATCAAAGAAACTATTAACATGATCTTCAAATTTATTTGTAAAATCTTGATCACTTAATGTATTACCATAAAATGGATCGTATACCTCACCACGATAATAGAATGGGAAATTGGTAATTCTAACAAAACGCTCCGCATATTTTAAATA
Source organism: Staphylococcus sp. MB377 (assembly GCF_001922505.1). NCBI lineage: Bacteria > Bacillati > Bacillota > Bacilli > Caryophanales > Staphylococcaceae > Staphylococcus > Staphylococcus sp. MB377. The sequence goes on from NZ_MAON01000062.1 coordinate 21,603, forward strand.
CTCAAGCACAAATGACGTATCTGCATAAATATCTAATGATTCATTAAATTGAATCTGATGCGCTTTAATAATGGCATTTTTAAATAAAATATTACATGCTGATTCTTTTCTCAAAATTGCATTTGGCCTTTTTTGATGAGAAGCATATTGCAAACGTACTTTATCTTTATCTACATACTGTGGTCGTTGACTTCTAAATTTATGAATTGGTGCAATCAGTGTATCTAAACCATTCACATGTTGAAGATAGTAATCAACAGCATATGAGGCCAATTGATCATCGGCATCTAGGAATAGTACGTATTGACCATGCGCTTGTTCCAAAGCTACATTTCGTGCATGTGCATGTCCAGTATTCTCTTGCAATTGAATGAAGTGAACGTCTTTATCATATGATTTTAATGCTTCTTGTAAGATTTCTGTTGAGCGATCAGTTGAACCATCATCGACAACAATAATGTCAAAATCTTGATTTCTCTGGCTTTTTAAACTGTGAATACACTCACTAATATAATCTTCATTATTAAAATACGTAATAATAATCGATAATTTATTCAATATATTTCTCTCCAATTTTCTATTTATTCTCCGCATGTGTTACGTCATCGATGAGTGATTGATAATTATTTGATGCTTGTTCTACACTAAATTTTTCACTTAATTTTACATCTTTGAAATGAATATTTCTAGCCATTTCCATTGCATCCGCAAACCCTTCGATGTCATCTTTTTTCACAAGTATACCATTTTCATGATTAGTAATTAACTCACTCGGTCCATAACGTACGTTATATGAGATAACAGGGCAACCGCTGTTTATACTTTCCATAATCGATAACCCAAAGCCTTCATACCGACTTGTCAATAGTGAAGCTATCACTTTTGAAAAGACTTCTTTAGGATGATTAGTGTGTCCTTTGAATATTACTTTATCTTCAAGTTGAAGTGTTTTAACCAATTGCTTCAATTTGTTTAAATTACCCTCTTTATCTTTTCCATATACAAGCAACGTAGATGAATAACCTTTTTTCAAATAAATATCAAACGCTTTGATAATATGATCAATTTGTTTTTCTTGAGCCAATCTACCAATAAAGCAAAATTGATCTTCTACATCATCTCGACTATTTGATTGCGCTATGCTGACAAAATGAGGTATGACATCTATTTTATTATCATCTATGCCAAACTGTGATTGAATATCATGTTTTTGATATTCTGTTAAAACTATATATTTATCGATTATTTCTTGTTTATCTAGTGCTAATTTATATGAATGACGAACTTTATTCCCTTGTAAATGATTGCTATGAAACATTAATATGCGCTTAATGTCATTTTCACAATCAATCAATGGTCTGTCGAGTAAGCGTGCATCATTAAATACAACACTTCCATTAGGTAAAACATGGTTATAATAATAAGTAAATAACGCTTTTTCATTATTAAAGGTGCGCGTCTCACCGTGCATTGATAGATGTTGAATATCAATCAATTTGTTCTTTTCATCGTTCGTAAAATGTTTCTTTAAGTACACGTTACCCTTTTTATCATAATATTCTTCCATTGTTTTGATTGCCGTTACATCATCAAAGTAATCAATTTTATGTAATCTGCCATTTAGCGTGAATGCCTTACGTTTAGATACCTTTTGTGAATTAGGATTGATTGTATCTTCAAACTTCATAATCTGTCTATTCGCATAATATTTGCGAAATAACACATAAACATTTTCTTTATAGTATTTAACGTTATCGCCTTCTTGAATGGCCTCTAACCCACGTATTTTAACTTTAGTTTGAATTGGTAACTTTCTAAATAATCTGGGTTCAACTGGTTCCTCTAATAAATTATAATTCGCAAGCCAATCGTATATGTTGTCTAATTTTGTATTCTCAGTTATTAATTCTTTATTCCTAAAAATTCGATATACATTTTTATAATTAGCGTTATAGTTCGTCGTTAGAATTGTAGAAGTTTCTCCCAATTGAGTTTCTAAAAACTTTACTCTATGTAACAAAGATTTTGTTCTTCCACCATGTGTAGGAGGTAAAGTGGAAGTTATTGTATATAACATAATTATGCTCCAATCTTAAGTTTTAAAGTGTGAGACTGTATACTCACATACGCCATTTAATTATTGATGATTATTTCACAGTTAACTACATAAGACAAAACATATCCTTCATTTTTTCTTATTAAAAAAGTAGTTGGAACTAACATAAGTCCCAACTACCTAATATTCATTACTCGGTTAAATTTTGAGTAGTAACAAACTGATGGTATTTTTCGTGATTTCTCATTAATTCAACATGTGTACCTTCACCTGTTACCTTACCTTGATCTAGGAATATGATTTTGCCTGCTTTTTTTATAGTTGAGAGACGATGTGCAATAACAATAGTAGTTCTTCCTTCCATAAGAATTTCTAATGCCTCTTGGATTTTTTGTTCGCTCTCACTATCTAAATTTGCGGTAGCTTCATCTAATAATAAAATATCAGGATTTTTCACAAAACTGCGTGCAATATCGATACGTTGTCTTTGACCGCCAGATAACTTCAGACCACGTTCACCTACTAACGTGTCATAGCCATCATCAAACTGCATAATAAAGTCGTGACAATTCGCTAACTTAGCATACTTAACCAATTCTTCATCCAACACTTCACGGTTTATACCATATAAAATATTGTCACGTATCGTACCACTCATCATAGAATTCGATTGCATTACATAACCAATCTTGTTTCGCCAATTTGTAATTGGAACATCATAAATACTTTGCGTTCCATATTTAATATCTCCAGATTCAATGTCATACATACGTTCAATCAAATTAAAAATTGTACTTTTTCCTGAACCCGACGGACCAACAAATGCGCTCACCTCTCCTTGAGGTATAAGGAAAGATACGTTACTAAGAATCGTTTTAATATCATATTTAAAATCAACATTTTCAAATGACAATTCACCATCGTTAATTGAGATATCTTCTATAGGTTGTAAATCTTCCATTGGTTCAATAGGTTCTTGCATGATTTCAAAGATTCTACTACTTGCACCAACTGCTTTTTTATAATCTGTAACTAAGGTTGAAAGATTCATTAATGGCATCGATAACTGCATCACATAAAAAATCATCGCAATTAACGCGCCAGCTGTTATCGCACCTGTAGCTATCCTTATCGCACCGAAACCTAATATAACTGCGATCATTAATAACATAATCACACTTGAAATAGGTTGAATGACAGCTGTAATTTTTGCTTGTCGCAGACCTAAATTATAAATCTCACGTAAATTACTGTGCGCGTTGTTTAATTCTTGTCTTTCTGTATTCGATACTTTTACTAAACGCATTTCAGTTAACACACGACCTAGCAAACCACTAAAGTTAGCAATTTCAGTTTGTGTGTTCATTGATATCTTTTGCATTTTGCGACCTAATGGAATCATTATTGCCATAAATATCGGAATTGCAATAAATGTTAATAATGTCATTTGCCAGTCCATAATAAACAACATAACTATGGATCCAATGAGTGTAATTACTGCGGGAAGTAATTGTGGCAATTTCTGTGAAATAAATTCATTTATAACCTTAGTATCGTCTGTCAAACGACTCATTAACTGCCCACTTTCATTCTTATCGAAAAAAGGCATTTTTAATTTAATGATATGTTCCCAAAGTATTGATCGAATATCGTAAATCATTTTTTCACCAATTTTACTTAGTAGATAAATACCAATACCACTTAGTAGTGCATTAGCTATAAATATTCCTGCAAATAAAAGAACGATATTCCAGTTGATACTACTTGTTGAGAATTTATCAACTAATCGTCCAGTAAATAGAGGAATTAACAGACCACTAATACTCCCTAGCGAAGAAATAATGATTGCCGCAATAATCAGTCCATATGGCCACGACAATCGTTTAAATAAGAAAAATAACGGATTTTGACCTTTCATAAATTAGCCCTCTTTTTATATTCATTTTAAAAATTTAATTATATTATTTTCCAAGTATAAAGCTTTAACAAATAAATTCATATAAACAAGTTTATATGATAAAATATTTTAGTTGAAATTTTGAAAAAGGAAAGATAAGAATGAAACGAAGCTTAATAATTACCTTTGCTCTACTTTTAACCATTGTTATTATAGCACCTAACTCCTACGCTTCCGAATATGAACCAACACCTACTGAAATTGCTAGACAATATGGTTACCCGAATGTAACAGATGCCTATCAACCTGAAGGTAGCATAAATGTAAGTCAAACCGGGCAAATTTTGTACGACTATCAATCTAACCAAAAATGGTACCCCGCTTCAATGACGAAGCTAATGACAATGTATCTTACACTTGAAGCTGTGAATAAAGGAGAGCTTTCTTTAAATGACAAAGTACATATTACGGACAAGCATTATCGCATGTCAACTTTACCAGAATTAAGTAATACGAAATTATATGCTGGTGAAACATATACAATTAGCGAGCTACTCCAAATTACAGTTTCTAACTCAAGTAACGCTGCAGCTTTAATTTTAGCTGATGAGGTTTCGGGAAATGTGAATGATTTTACTGATTTAATGAATAAGAAAGCTAAAGCATTAGGCATGTCAAACACACATTTCGTAAACCCAACAGGTGCTGAAAACAAGCAATTAAAAGAATTTGCGCCATCAAAATATAAAAACCAAGACAATACTACTTCCACTGCGAAAGATTTTGCAATTTTAGATCACCATGTCATCAAAGAGACTCCTAAGATATTACATTTCACTAAACAACTTGCTCCTACACAACACGGTGTCACATATTATACATTCAATCATTCATTAGAAGGAGCCAAAATGAGTTTGCCGGGTACAGATGGTTTAAAGACTGGCTCAAGTGATGTTGCAGATTATAATCATACGATTACAACTAAACGTAACAACTTCCGCATTAACCAAGTTATTATGGGAGCAGGAGATTACGTGAATTTAGGTGGAGAAAAGCAACGTAATATGATGGGAAATGCCATGATGAACCGTTCTTTCGATCAATACAGTTATAAAAAGGTACTTTCAAAAGGCACACATAAAATCAATGGCAAAAAATACTATGTCAAAGACACCTTATATGATGTAGTACCTGAAGGTATGAATAAAAAAGATTATAAATTTATCGTTAAAGATGGTTCAATTCATCTTGACTACAATCGTCAATTTCTTACAAAAGATGATGGACCTCCAAAAGTTGAAGTAACGAAACCTCTATTGCACAAAGCAAATACCATTGCTCAAACGACGTGGAAAGAGCATCCAGTGGTTACCTTTGTCGCATTAGCATTATTAGCAATTGCAATTATACTTATTGTACGTTCAATTATTCATTTATTATTTAAACGTAAATAAAGTGATTGATAACTCTTTGACTATATAGTAACAATATCTTTTACTTTCAGTATTAATATAAAGAACCTAAGTGCTATATCACTTAGGTAAGAAATTCTAAAATGTAAAACAATTAAGAATCACTTTAAAGAACTGCTATAGAGACGTCACCTCAGGAACGCGAAGCAACTTAAGTTAAACAAAGAAGCCAGCAAATGAATTCAAAAAGTTCATTTGCTGGCTCTTTTAATAGGATTAAGACCTTATATTTTTAATTATTTAGCGTCTTTGCCATATAATTCTTGTTTAATCTTAGTTGTTGAAATACCTTCAGTACGTTTTAAGTATACGACTTCACATTTATCTTTTAAGAAGTCGAATTCACCTTGCCAGTCATGTCCCATTACAAAGACATCTACTTCAAAGCGATCCACGTCGATTTCTTTTTGACCCCAATCATTCTCAGGAATAACTAAATCAACATAACGAATTGATTCTAACATCATTTTACGTTTTTCATAATCATAATATGACTTTTTATTCTTAATTTGATTGAATTCATCTGAAGATAAAGCAACTATTAAATAATCGCCCATTTCACGCGCTCTTCTTAGTAATTCAATATGACCATAGTGTAATAAGTCATAAGTACCATAAGTAATAACTCTTCTCATAAACGCTATCTCCTTAACATAGTTTTTAACATTTTTTCATAATCTTAATTTAGCATAAATAAAATTTACATACCATTAATTTTATAAGTTATACTACACTATCTCTTTAAAGTACGCTTAACTAACTGTTTACTGCTAAAGACAAATTTTTTAGGCATAACTTGTGCTTGAAAACGAAAATATCCTGGTCTTCCAATACCAACATCGATAAGCGTTTGACGCCACTTCTCGTAAGTGTCACGTGTCCAATTTGTTGCACCTTGCTCAACTGCTTGAATGATTCTAAACAACGCATCGCCAGAGTAGTTGGTATGTTGCATATCTTTAATGTAATGCGTGACCTTATCAATAAATTCAGGTGTAACTTTACTGTATTTTAATAAGTAAGCTTGGATAAGATAACTAACAATTAAATCATCCATTCGATAACTATAGTATGCTTTCTCATTTGTTAAAAGTAGCATCTCCATGACGCGCTGACGTACTCTTCGAGCATCTTCAATATAAGATATAAATGTATCAGCTCGTTTATCTGTGATTGAACCTTCTTGCTCATTATAGCCATATATAATGAGTGGTAGTAATTGGATATCACGTGCTGTTAAATAAGCTCGTGTGACAAAGGTATGCTCTTCACAAAATACAACGTTTTCATCAAAACGTAATGCACTAAATTTAGAATTAAATAATTTTCCACCAGGCCCAATAGATTGCAAAATTTCAGGCGCTTGAGCTAAAGATACTAGTGATTCACGATTCATTTCTTCATGTGTCGGTACAATTTTCCAATCTCCTTGGACACCTCTACCAATTTGACCAATGACGATATCAATCTCTTGATTACGTTCATAGTAATCTATCATCTTATCTAGTCTTCCCGGTAAAAATTGATCATCTGCATCTAAAAACATAAATGCTTCAACATCATCAGACATTGCAGCTAATCCAAAATTTCTACTTGCAGCTGCACCTTGATTATCTTGATTGTAAATCATAATATTTTTAACTTCTTTTTGTAATTGAGTGAGCTCATGTCTCGAATGGTCTGTAGAACCATCATTCACACAAATGATTTCAGCCTCATGTGTTGTATCGATAGATTTGATTGCTCTACGTATTGTCTTTTCTGCATTATATACAGGTATTATGATAGCTATTTTCATCTTTTCACCATCTTTTCAATAAATTCTGTAACGCGTCGAACACTATCTTCACGATTATACTTATGCCAATTTTTAAATAAAGGTTTGAACATGGCAATATCATTTCTAATTTTTAAAATTAATTCTTCTTCAGTTGTTACTTTATATTGTTGTGGAATTGCTTTATAAAATTGGTTTAAGCCACGAATTTTATCATATTTATGCTCGTCGTACACATAAAATAATGTTGGTTTGTCTAATAAACTCGCCTCAATAGGTAATGAACTATAATCACTAATAATCACATCCGCCATAATCATCAATTCTTGTGTTGTGGCTATAGATTGACTTTTTGAAATAGATGGATGTAATTGATTAATCATTGTGTACTCGGGTAGCGCTTCTTCAAAGCGAGCAACATCTATTTGTCTATTGTTTTCAGAACCTTCACGATAAGTAGGAACATAGACCACCAATTTTTTATGAATATTATAATGCTTTTTCAAACGTTCTTGCTCGGCCTTAAGATTGAATTTTAAATATTTTGATAGACGTGGTAAACCGATTGGCAATAATTGTTCTTCAGTAGCTTCAAATGACTCTTTAAAACATGTTCCCATCTCTTTACCACCAATAAGATAATAATCAGTCGCTTGATACACGCGTTGATATTGTCTAACCATGGTTACATTAGTCAAATCAACTTGATGATCAGTCAGCCCAAAATTTTTCAGTGCGCCAGATGCATGCCACGTTTGAATAATCGTTTGTGTCTTCTTCTTAGTATAACCACCTAGCATTAAATAATACGTATCGATTAAAATGACTTTCGAACTACTTAATGCTTTTATATGTTTGACGATATATTTGTTTCCTGCTGGTATGAAAGTAATGTTGTTAAGATGTTTCAGCCTATATTGTTCTTCAAATTTTGCAATTACAGTTATTTTGTAACCTTTATTGTCTAATTCGTTAATAATCGGCATGACATCTTCAGGAAATGTCATGAGTACCGTAATTTGCTTTTTATCAACTTGTCTCCTTTTGTAAATAAAATTCAATAATGTAATCATCAACATATATACTTTTTTAATAATTAGTCGCATACATTTACCCCTTATATTTTCATTATAAAAATTATAAATCAAAAATTGTCATTATGCTGTATACACAAAATCCTTGATAAACGCATCAACATTTATCAAGGACTTTAAATTATAAGAAATCTGCGAAATGATCGCGATATCTTCGATGTAAAATTGAACCTAGAACAAAGAAAATTAAAATAACTATCACGTTATAAATTAATAATTTCCAATGTTCTATAAAGTACCATTCGTGGAATAAAATCGCTGCACGATATGATTCAGCTAAGAAATAAACTGGATTAAATTTAATAATTTCACCAATTGTTCCACCAATACCTGAATCTTTAGGTACCCATAGAATTGGAGACATATAGAATAAAATTCTTAGCAAAGCCTGCATGATCATTTGTGTATCCCGTACAATAATGCCGAGTGTCGATGTAAATAATGCAACAGATGCTGTAAAGAAAAATGTCAATGGTACATAAATTAATAATTGTACAATATGAATTGAAGGAAAAATACCATTAACGATACAAATTCCTATAATAATTAACAATAAACCTATATGACCATAAAAACGACTGGTTACAGTGTAAGTTGGTATGATAGAAAGTGGGAAATTCATCTTCGCCACTTGATTAAACTTCATAGATACTGATTTAGTACCTTCAAGAATACCTTGGTTTACGAAGAACCACATACTAATCCCTACAAGTAGCCAATAAATAAAAGGTATCCCATGAATAGGTTGGTTACTTCTAATCCCCATACCAAATACAAACCAGTAAACCATGATTTGTAATGCTGGATTCAGTAATTCCCATGCTACACCAAGATAGTTATTCGTATTTGTTATTTTAATTTGAAATTGTGCAAGTCTTTGCACTAAGTAAAAATTCTTGATATGTTCTTTAAAAACAGATCCTACTGCCGACATTGAAATTAACCACACTTTCAATTAAATATCCACAATGTATTTACATTTTTTATTTAAAATTAGGATAACTATATTATATATAACGTTTTCTCAAAAGTTTAATATAATTATTACGTACATACAGTATTATTTTATATTGTAGAGAAGATTACTAGAAAATAAGAACCATAACTATGGACTTAATTTTCCAAAAAAAGTAAAATCTACTTATTGTTTACAAAAAGTTATTCAAAATCTCTTATACACTTTACACTAGGTTAATAAATTTAACAACTATTGTATGATGTATTATAATCTATATAAGTATTTATAAGGAAGGAAATATCATGAGCGTATCTGTAAATATAAATAATGTGACAAAAGAATATCGCATTTATCGTAATAATAAAGAACGCATTAAAGATGCCTTAATCCCTAAAAATAAAAACAATACATTTTTCGCTTTAGATGATGTCTCTATAAAAGCTCACGAAGGTGATGTCATAGGTTTAGTCGGCATTAACGGCTCAGGTAAATCTACATTAAGTAATATGATTGGCGGTTCTATTTCCCCAACTTCTGGAAATATTGAACGTAATGGTGAAGTCAGTGTCATCGCAATCAATGCAGGTCTGAATGGTCGTTTAACTGGTGTAGAAAATATCGAATTTAAAATGTTATGCATGGGATTCAAAAGAAAAGAAATCAAGCAACTTATGCCTCAAGTTATAGAATTTAGTGAACTCGGCGAATTTATCCATCAACCTGTTAAAAATTATTCAAGTGGTATGCGTGCTAAATTAGGATTCTCGATTAATGTTACAATTAATCCTGATATCTTAGTCATTGACGAAGCATTATCTGTTGGTGACCAAACTTTCACTCAAAAATGCTTAGACAAAATTTATGAGTTCAAAGAAGCGAATAAAACGATTTTCTTCGTTAGTCATAATATTCGCCAAGTCCGTGAATTTTGTACTAAAATTGCCTGGATTGAAGGCGGAAAGCTCAAAGAATACGGAGATTTAGAAGAGGTTCTTCCTAAATATGAGCAATTCTTAAAGGACTTTAAGAAAAAATCAAAAGCTGATCAAAAAGCATTTCGCAAAGGTTTAGATGAAAAACGCTTTATTGTTAAATAGCGATAATTAAAACAAAAATTTTAAAGGCGGATTCAGTCCTCTCGACTTGAATCCGCCTTCTTCATATTTAAAATAATTAGTATCAAATTAGCTACTTATTTTTGCTTTTTCATTTTTCGTTGTACTTTAAAAACTTTAAACATAAACTTAGGAATGCTACGCATACGTCCAATACGTTTCCAATCGATTAATAAACGATATACCCATTCGATATTTAATTTAATAAATAGTTTAGGGGCGCGTTTTTTTGTGCCACTATATATTTCAAATGAGCCGCCCACACCCATCATTACAGTTCTTTTAAAGGTGTGTCGATGTTTTTGAATCCACTCTTCTTGTTTAGGGAAACCCATTCCTACAAATATATAATCAGGATTAAAACGTTTTATGCGCTTGATTACCGTCTCATCATTTAAATCTATATAACCATGATGGTAATCGAATTGCGCCTGAGGGTAGTTGTGTTGTAAATTTTTATGTGCTAGTGTGACTACTTCATTTTTGGCACCAAGTAAATATACTTTTTGATAATTTGTATGGGCAATCTTTAAACAATGTTCCATTAATTCAATGCCTGGCACACGTCGTTTCAACGGTGTTCCCAGACGATTTGATGCTTTAATAACACCTGTGCCATCCGGGACAACAAAATCCGCACTATTAATTAACTGTTTATAAGTACTATGCTCTGACGCATAATCAACGATTTCTGGATTAGCTGTCACGATAAACAAATTATCCTCAGTCTCTTGTGTGAAAAATGTTTTGACATGTTCAATCATATCTAACATGGTTACATTATTAAATTGAACACCTAAAATATCCACTTTAGTCGCTGTTGTCTCTTTTTGATCATGCATTTAAGTAATCTCCTTACTGTCTAAACAATTTTCATATGCATATATTATATGAAAATAGAACCATAATAAATAACTATGTAGCTGTCTACATATATTTTCAAATGATTTATCTTCTTTTTTTAGTTCTCTCATTAAAAGATACATCTAAAGTCTAAACGCTAAATCATCAAATTTACTTTATAATAAATACTATAATCTTACACTCGACGAGGTCAACTATGGTCTATTTAGAAAACTTTTTTACTACAACTATTAATTTAAATATATATTTAATCTGTATTATAGCAATTATCTATATTATGATTCATCAAAATAGACATCGTCAATTCAATCAATATTTAGATGTTTATTTAAACTATATTCCTGTACTTACACATGAATTCGGTCATGTATTATTCAATAAAATCAGTGGTGGACGCGCAAAAGATTTAGTCATCATCACACGGCCTTCGGAACGACTTCAAACGATGCAACAAGGCTATGCCATTACCCAATCCAAGGGGCTCATTGGACAATTCATTACTACTCTAGGTGGCTATATTATGCCTCCATTAATGCTTTTAATTGGTCTAAGTGCTGCGTATTATGGTCACCCTAGTTTGTTCTTAAGCGCTTATATCATCATTTTCATTTATTTTTTAATGCTTACATCACGCAAACTATCACCTATCATTGTACTAATTATATTTATTGCACTTCTATACTTCTTAGTACAACATGATAATCAATTATTATTTTATTATCTAGTCACATTTATTTATCACCTTATACTAGGTGTCTTATTAGGTGAAGTTTTACAATCAAGTTGTACGATATTCAAACTGACTTTTCAGCGACCAATTCCAAGTTGGGATGGACGCACATTGACAGAACTTACACGCATACCAACTTCCTTATTCAGTACATTATGGATAGCGATTAACATATTATCGATATACTTAATGCTTATCTTTACAATTTAATAAATTCATTCAAAAAATCTCCAATAAAAAGGTATTATTGAACCTTTTATTGGAGATTTTATTATCTGATTTAAACATGCTCTACGAAAATATTCATTGCATTATCATAACTTAGTATCGTTACAATATCATTTCGTTTCACAATCATTACTTTATTTGTTTCATCTTTAGTTACGATCTCAACATCATTTCCAATTGAAATATTTTTGCTAGAAAGGTATACCAAAAGTTCGGTCTTATCACGCACTCGCTTAATCGTCACTTTATCACCAGGTTCAAATTCTAATAAAGATACCGTGAATTTCTCTTCAAAATGCTGATTTCTAGGAATAATACCACCGTGTGGACATGTTTCAGGATAATCAAGTATCTTATCCAAGCGTTCTACAAATAAATCTGAAATGCGATGTTCCAAAATTTCCGCTTCTTGATGGACTTCTTCCCAATTATATTGTAAAACTTCTATTAAAAATAACTCCAACAGGCGGTGACGCTTAATGATATCCAACGTATGTTTCAAGCCCTCATCTGAGAGTTTCACACCTTTATAGTGTTTCGTTTCAACATAACCAGCCTTTTCCAAGCGTCCAACCATTTCACTAACTGAAGGAGGTTTTATATTTAAGTACTGAGATAACTTTTTATTTGAGACAAAGGATGTATCCCCATCATTGGCTAATATTGCTTTTAGATAATCCTCTTTTTCTTCAGTTAACATCATTTCACCTCACCCATACATTCACTTTATTGTATCATGAATTGATAACGAATGTTATTCACCTTATTTAAACAAACCGTACCTTAATAAAAAAAGTGAGGCTAGGATAGAATTCCATTTGAATTCATTATCCCGACCACACTCTATTATATCTTCAATCATATTTATTAAGTTAGTCAGTTAAGCTATCAACGATAACCATTTCATCATAGTTTATCGCTTCTCTTAATTTCAATGCCGTACTTTCAGTAATCTCTCCATCGTCAGTTAAATTAGATAAAACACGGCGTTGTTCTCTTAAAGCATTTAATTTTATCTTCGTAATTGAATCTTCGGCACGCGTATTAAAGAAATTAGATGGCGATAAGTTATCTATTCTCATAAGATAACCGTCACAAATCATACCAACTTCTAATTTGTTATCTTCATTCGCTTCATCTACAAGACGACTCACAACATTATAATGAACAATCTTATTGATTTTAGAAAGTTCCATTAAGTTATCAGTAACACTTAATGATGATGCCGCATTGGTACGTGTACGTATACGACGTTTTAATAGTACAGCTCTCGCACCAACAATCATACGACGTATCAATGACGCTTGACGATACACTTGTGTACGTTCTGCATAACGCATGTAGTTTTCTAATACACTCGCAGTTATTTCACCATCATCGGCAAGTCGTTCTAACGTTTTCGTTTCAACCTTAAAAGCTAAACTCTGTAATCTTTCGAGTTCTTTTGAGTTCTCATCATCCTTTTCAACAGATTTCAAGAACGTTAATTTATCGTGATACTCTTTAATAACATTACCATAACGATAACTTGTTTCAAATGATGAATGATGATTCAAGTAATCTATGACATGTTCAAGAATATATATTCTAGCTTCTTTAAAATTCATACTTCCAATCTTAGCCTTAGGTGCACTAGATGTTACAAACGGCAATACAACTTGTGCAATCACAAGACTTATAATAACCATACCTGATGAAATAAATAGTAAATCATTACGATATGTAAACGCATGATGATCTGCTAAAAAGTATGGTAATGTTAATGCGATTGCTAACGAAATAGTTCCGTGCACGCCACATAGTGTCATGATAAGCGCATACATGCTTCGTTTAGGTGGCTTCTCTTTCTTCTTGTCTTCTCCTTCTTCATTCATTAATTTTTGGAAAGGACTGACAGATAAATAGAATAGAGGATAGAGCACATACACCCATATGAATCTAAATAAGTATACCGCTAACGCGACGAGTGCTGTTATCACAACTAAGAACAATAAATTGTGTGGTTCAGTCTTTACAATATTTCCAATTACTTCTGGAACTAAAAATCCTAATATTGAAAAAACAAAACCATTCAATGCATATCCTAGAATGTTCCAAGTGTGATTGTAACTCATTTGAAGTCGAGTACGTGTTTGAGCGATACGATCACGTTCAAAACCATGTACTAAACCTGCTACAACGGCAGCAATAATACCTGACGCATGAAACATTTCAGCAACAAGATAAATAACAAATGGCGTTAATAGTTGTAAAAAAGTAAACATATTAATGTTTTCTATGCCACGTCTTGTAAGTGTTAAACGGAATCTAACAAGCGCAATACCAATAAGCAAACCAATAATCGCACCACCGATTGACGCGATTAGAAATTGTTGCACCGCTTCAAATAATGAGAATGAACCAGTAATTAAAACACCTACCGCTATTTTGAATGAGATGATACCTGCTGCATCATTAAGTAACGATTCACCTTCAAGGATAGTCATAGCACCTTTAGGTAAAACCTTACCTTTTGTAATAGCTTGCACTGCCACAGCATCAGTTGGACATAATATTGCGGCTACGGCAAAAGCTGCACCAATAGGAAGTGTCGGCCAAATCCAATGAATAAATAGACCTACACCAATAACAGTTGTAATAACGAGTCCTAAAGCCATTAACATCACTGGTTTAATATAACGACGTAAATGAGCTCTCGAAACGTTAACACCTTCCACAAAAAGTAACGGTGCAATCGTTGCTACCATAAAAAGTTCTGAATCGAAGTTAAATTCTACAGGTACTGGCGTTAAAAAGAGGAGCATTCCTAAAGCAATTTGAATGAATGCCAGAGGCACTTTGGGTAAAAAAGTATGAACAAAGGAGCTTACAATAACTACTGCTAGAAATATGAGAATCGTTTCAAATATTTCCAAACTTCCACCCCATTTTATACTTCATATTTAATTGGAGAAATAAGACTTGCCTAATATAAAAATAAGTTTTATGTCTATTTATATCCTGATAAAATACATCTTAAACTCACAATCGGTTAATTATAATTTTACCATTAAAGTTACAATGAATTAACTAACTTGCATTCATTTCTAATCTATTTTAATTAAATTGAAGACACTATAATTCACTTCTAAACCATACATACATTTTTCATTCCCTATTACAATAAAATTCAGTAATAGAAGTCATTTATTATGAATAAATTTAAATTAGTTCTTCTTATATGGTCTTTTGTACTAATGATTGCAACCTTGTTCTTTTGGACATTATTTCTGCCACCATTGTCTGAACTTGAAAGCGAGAATGCATTGGCACAAATGGTTGTGTTTGTCCCATTTATAATTGCGTACCCAATTTTATTTCTGATTATATGGCTTTTAGAAATCTTTTATCTTTTTACAACGAAACACTGGTCTTATATGGACTTATTATTTTTATTACTTAGTTTAATAACGCCAATCTTATTATTGGTTATTCATTTTATAATCGCTACATCCCCCATACCTTTCCTACTTCTTTACATTTATTTAAGTATATCGACCGTGTTAATGACACTGGTCTCTTATATAAATTTAAAAAAATGAGATTGAGCATTTCAAAGTAGTAGTCTTAACTATTACTCATTCTTGTTCAATCTCATTGATTTAATCAATCTTTAGTTTCTCTTCTAGTTTCTGATAAACTTTCGATTTTTTCTTCTTGCTGTTTTTCTTTTTCTTTCTGTCGCTGCTTTTGAACATCGTAATAAATTTTTTCACGACGCTCTTCTCGAATTCGAGCTCGATTTTTAAGTTCTTCTGTAGAATTGTATTCTTTAGAACTTAATAAAATGGAAGATCGACTTAGTGCATCATCTTTGCGATACATGTATGCACCTGTCCGATATGCTGCTCTGGCAACTAAATGCATACCTACCGGTGATGTTAAATTAATAAAAACAATTGATAATAATAATCTAACACTAAAGAAGCTTTGTTCATTCGTAAAGTAAATTAATACACCCACTAATGTTAGTAAGACAGATAGCGTAGAACTCTTGGTAGATGCATGACTTCGTAAAAAGACATCTTGAAATTTTACAATTCCAATTGCACTAATTACGGCAATGATACTGCCTAGAAATATGAGGAAAGCGGCAATCAAATCAATGATTTCGTTTATTTGTGCCATTGAATACTCGACCTCCCCCTATAAATCTAGAAATAGATACAGAACTTACAAATGAAATAATTGCAACAAGCATTATGGAATCAAGGAACGAAACAGTATTATAAATAACACTAACTATACCTATAATGCACATGATGACAGCACTGGAAGCATCGAATGCCACAACCCTATCAGCTGTAGTAGGTCCTTTGATTAAACGGAATAATCCAATTATGAACGCTATGCCAAATAATACTAATGCACTTGTAATAAAAAAATTCGTGAGCGTTTCAATCATTGTGACACCTCCGTAATCAAGTTTTCATATTGTTTTATGCTTTTAAGCAGACTTTCTTTTTCTTTTTCTGAAACATCTATACTGTGTATAAAGAATTTATTAGTAGTCTTCGAAATACGAATAACTGTTGAACCAGGCGTAATAATGATTAGAATAGTTAAAAACGTAATTGCCCAATCATTTTTTAAATTCGTTTCATATGTTAATAACCCAGGGTTCATATGTCTCGTTTTAAATAGAATATAATTAATAATACTAATACTAGAAGTAATTAATTGGTATAAATACACACCTAAGAACTTTATAGCAATCCATATCTTCTTAGGATAAAAAGATTGCCCAAAGAAACGATGTAATATATAAATTACGATTAAACCAATGATGAAGCCAGATACGAAGGTAGAGAATTGAAATGAGTCTTCATCTTGAAACAGTACCCATAAAAATGCGATTAATATGTTCAATACAACTTGTCTCATTTATTCCCCTCCTTCAAATGTGAATTGACAATGCTATGGAAATAATTATCATCCATATTCAATTTTGTTGCATTTTCAGTAGCATTCATCACAACTGGCGCTGCAATACCCATTGCAAGTACGACTGCGACTAAAATACCCAGAATCGTTTTACGGTGCTTAGGTAGTGGATTGAAATCAACCTGTTCACCATCATTGTCTCCAAAGTACATAATAAATAAAATTCTAAACAGACTATACATTGCTAATAGACTTGTGATAATCATTAACGCTAAGCCAATGTAGTTACCATTTTCAATCGCACCTTGGAAGATGAGTACTTTTCCTGGGAAACCACTAAATGGCGGTACGCCTCCAATCGCAAATATCATAACAACAAATGCAACACCAAAGAATGGTTCTTTCTTAGCTAATCCACATAAATATTTATATTCGCGGTAACCAGACATATAAACTAAACTACCTATAATAAAGAACAACATTGTCTTCACAATAATGTCATTCGCTAGATAGAAGATAGCACCATGTACACCTGCAAAGGTATTGGAACCTAGACCTAAAATGACAAAACCTATCGATAATATAACTTGATATGAAGCCACTTTCTTAATATCACGATATGCAATAACACCGAAAGCGCCTATAAGCATTGTGATACATGACATAAATACTAACAATGGATGTGTCACACCCGTATGTTGATCAAATAGAAGTGTAAAGAAACGAATGAGTGCATATGCACCTACCTTCGTCATTAACGCTGCAAATAAAGCGGCAAGTTCAGTGTTAAGCACTGCATAAGCTTTAGGCAACCACATAAATAGTACTAAGGCAGCTTTCGAACCAAAGGCCACTATAAATACAATTGAAATAATAATAATCGCTTTATTATCATGGATTTGATCTAAACGTAAAGCAACTTGTGAGAAATTTAATGTTCCAACCATCTTGTATAATAAACCAATACCTAACAAGAATAACCATGATCCTACGATATTCAGTACAACATAAATAATGGCTGCTCTTAATTGTTCGACAGATTGTCCTAACGTTACTAATACAAATGAAGCTAGTAACATGATTTCAAACATAACATACAGGTTAAATAAATCAGATGTTAAGAAAGAGCCAATAACGCCTGTTGTTAAGAATAAGATAAAAGTAGGCAAGTAGTATCGATTAACACGATCTTCCCCACGACCAAATCCGTATGACATAATGAGTGTCACAACAAATGACGCCACTGTAACCATAACTAAACTCAGTGAATCACCTAAGAATTGGATACCATAAGGTGCTGCCCAACCACCAAAATCAAGCGTAATGGGTTTATGTTGTAAGACGTATATCAATAAACATAATGAAATAATTGTATTAACAGACATTGTTCCAATGTACAAAATTTTAGATAGCCTGTTCTTTTCTTTAGTAAAAACAAGGACTAATGCACATAACAATGGTAATAGGATTGGAAGGACTAATAAATTACTGTTCATTTTCATCCTCCTCTCCTCTTAATACATCAATATTTGCTTCTTTAGTAACACGGTATGTTCGATAAACTAATACTAGTAAGAAGGCAGTCATTGCAAATCCGATAACGATTGCAGTTAAAACAATAGCCTGCAATAATGGATCCACATAATTAGTATTAGAACCGTGAATTAAAGGTTCCGTCATCTTATTACTATAATGACCCATACTCATAATAATTAGATTTCCCGCATGCGTATAAATCGAAATACCTATAACAATTCGAATTAAGTTGAGTGATAGTATCATGTACGTTCCTATAAATACTAAAAATCCTATCACAAGTAATAATATTAAATTCATGATTTACCACCACTCAAAGCCAACATAATTGTTACGATGACGCCGACAACCGTTAACAATATCCCTAATTCAAATAATGTAATTGTCGTTACATGTAATTCACCTAATAATGGAAAATGGATGTATGCTTCACTTTGGTATAGGAACGATTTACCAAAGAAAACCGGAACGATTGCAGTAAGTGCTGAGATTATGGCACCAACAATCATTAACTTTTTAAAATCAATAGGTAAACTTTCTAATACTTCATGTACATCAAAAGCTAGGAACATTAGGATAAAGGCCGAACTAAAGATAAGACCACCTATAAAACCGCCACCAGGATTGTTATGTCCCGCAAAGAAAACATAAAAGCCGAATGTTAATAAAATAAATACGACGATTTTAGTAACGGTTCTTAACACAACATCATTTTCTTTCATCTTGGCCCCTCCTATCTTTGTAATGTAATAATGTATAAATACCTAAACCGGCAATAATTAAGACGATACCTTCAAACATTGTATCTAAGGCTCTGAAATCTCCTAAAATAGCATTTACAATGTTTTTACCACCAGTCAATTCATAGGCATTCGTATAATATTTAGAAATTGACTCTAGACCATCACCTTGTTGCGCAATAAATATGAGCGTTACTACGGCTCCAGCCATAATAAATGATACGATAATTTTGATTGCTTCTTTTTTCATATTCGCTGTTGTACGAGCGATATTTGGCAATCTAGAGAAACTTACAATAAAGAGAATGGTCGTAATTGTTTCTACTACTAATTGAGTTAACGCTAAATCTGGTGCTCTCATTAATAAGAAGAATAATGCAACACTGTAACCAATAATTCCATTTAAAATAACCATTGTTAAACGTTGTCGAATAAACACTAACGCTATACCGACAACACTAATCATAATGCCTAAAATAACTTCCAATGGACCAAATTCTGAAACTTCTATTTGATGTAACTTTGGCAAACCTACTTGGAATATGCCATATGCAATTAATATAGAGAAAATAAGAACCGTTATAATATTATAATGGTTTAATCTGTTATTCATTAAACCTCGAATCATTTGACCTGAATAACGTTCAAATCCTCGATACACGTTGCGATAAGAATTTGTAATAGAAGCATATTTAATGACTTGATGCGTAATAGCTTTCCAGTTTACTTTTAACGCTACAATGAGACCAACTATAATAACAATCACACTAAAAATGAGTGGCAAATTAACACCATGCCATTGAGAAACATGCGGTGCTATTGCATCTACGCTACTACCCAAATTGGTAACATTTCGTAGTGCCGGCAATACTAAGTGCTCAGTGAAAAAGTTGGGAATAAAGAAAATGATTGGTATCATAACCATTAAAATTATTGCAGGTAAACTGAACAACCAAGGTTCATGAATATGTTTCTTTGGCACTTTCTTTTCATCAAATTCTCCCCAATAAGTTTCTTTAAGCATGTAAACTGCATACACAAAAGTAAAGATACTTGCTATAACACCAATAGCTACAACAATAATCGTTAACGTTAAACCAAATTGTTGAAGTTCGATTGCGCTAACTAAAGAATCGAAGAACATCTCTTTACTTAAGAAACCATTTAACAACGGCACACCTGCCATTGATAACGCAGCAAGTGTCATAACTAAATTCATTTTCGGGAAGAATTTACGCATTCCACTTAGTCGGCGAATATCTCTCGTACCAGCTTCATGATCAATGATTCCGACACCCATAAATAGAGCACATTTAAATATTGCGTGATTCATTAAATGGAATAAACCGGCGAATAAAATTAATGTATACGTCTCTGACATTGGACCTGATGAGTGTTGCGCAACACCTCCACCTAGACCAACCATCGACATAATCATTCCTAGTTGGCTAATTGTTGAATACGCTAAGATACCTTTTAAATCATATTGTCTTACGGCCGTTACAGAGCCAAATATCATTGTAATCAAACCTACAAAAGTAACAATATAAATATAACTATCACTTAAACCTAAGATAGGCGTGAATTTAAATAGTAAAAAGATACCAGCTTTAACCATAGTAGCTGAGTGTAAATAGGCACTTACAGGGGTTGGTGCAGCCATGGCTTTAGGTAGCCAAATATGGAATGGAAATTGGGCTGATTTCGTAAATGCACCTATTAACAACATTATCATCATTGGTATAAATAGAGCATGTTTACTAATGCTATGACTTTGAGTAAGTAATTCTGAAATCGTATTTGTACCAGTAATGATATACAACATAATGAATCCTGTTAATAAGGCTAAACCACCTAAAACAGTGATAATAAATGATTGAATGGCGCCTAATTGACTTTCGGCATTGCTATACCAGTATGAAATTAATAAGAATGACGATACACTTGTTAATTCCCAGGAAACATACATTAAGATAGTATTATTTGAGACTACAATACCCAACATACTAAACATGAATAATAATAAATATAAGAAGAAACGCGGTAAGTTATCTATATTAACAGATAAATACTGAGTAGCATAAAAGAATACTGCCACCCCTATAATGGAGATAATTAATCCAAACATTAATCCTAGACCATCTAATCGAAAATCTAGATTAACATCAATAGCGGGCATCCATGGAATTTTAAATTCTACAAATTTTCCATGTAGAACATTAGGAATTTGGGCTAAGAAATATCCCGAAGCTAAAATAGGCGCTAACAAAGCAATATATCCAGCGAACCGTCTCAATGGCTTAATAAACAACGTCATTAAGACGATTAACATAATAACTATTAGTCCACCTAGTAAATATACTAAGCTCATCAAAAGCCTCCTTTTCAGTGAAAATCAATTATAAATTTAAAGCGATAATTGTATGAAGTTCATCATCGGCAGACAACCCGATAAATTTCACCGTTTCTTGAGTTGTCTGATGACCTAAATATTTTTGTATGATTGCAATAGAAATACCCGATTGATAAGCATGATAAGCAAATGTTTTTCGCAAAGTGGTCAATCCAATATGACACAAACCTAACTCTTCAGCGGCATGATGAATGATTCGGTAAGCTTGTTGTCTAGATAACTCTTTATGTGTTCTTATCGATTGGAATAATAAATGATCATCCATAAGCTTATTATATTCAATAAATCTTCTAACCTCTTCACGTAAATCGTTTGGTAACAAGATTTTGATTGCAGGCGCACACGACTCAATCCAAGATGATTTTATTTCATCTTGATCAATCATTTTGACGTCTTTCACTTTTAGATTTAATAAATCTGTTAAACGTATACCCGTATGTATAGCTAATTTAAATAAAAGATAATCTCTATCAGATTTCTTTTTTAATACATCATACATCTTTTTTATATCATCTTTATTTCTGATCGGTTCAACTTGATTCATTTATCCACCTCATAAAAGTTTCTTATTTAATGATAAACCATATTTTAGTAACATTAAATATTTTTGCTCAAATTTCTTTATATAAATGTGTCCCTTTTATGAATGGATTTCGATATATAGAGTGAAAGGAGGTGACAAACATATGAATGAAATTTCACAATTATCTGTTGTTTGCACGCATATCACTCACGACGCAAGTGGTAAAGCGAAAGAAACAAAACGTCGTTTTACTAACTTAAACACTAAAGCCACAGATTCAGAAATCAGATCATTCGTCAATATCATTGCACATCTGATTAATGAAACATTCGATAAAGTTGAGGTGGTTAAAACACAAGTTTTAGCCTAATTTAACTTAAAAATTAAGAAAGGAGGTATTCTACATTTCAAAGACTTTAGAACTTGCTTTTAAAACAAATTTAAATAAAACTGCTAAATTGCAATTCCCACAAGTTAACGTTGCTGTGTCTGAGGCTGATGCTAAAGCTGCTATGGATAATATTATTAAACTTAATATTCTACAACCTACAGTTGGCACACCTATTAAAGCCACTTATGCTAAATTAATAGACGTTACGAGTACTACTCTATTTGAAACTAAATAACACATTCTGATGTTTCAATGAGTGTGAGACAAAAAATGTTTCATGACTACTGCGTATATTCGTAATAGTTGACTAAGCTGACAAGACGCTTAAATCAAGCTTTTCTCACTTCTAGTCAACCTTGCGAAGCTAGGATGAAGAATTCGAAAAGAATTCTGTCCTAGCTTCTTTTTTTATAATTAATACTTCAATAATTTATATTCTGAGTCCACCATTAGTAAAATGCGTTGATATTCGTATTTTGAAATTGGAAACTAAAATGCGTATAATAATGATGTTTTAGTTATGAAAGAAAATATAGGGGGTCTATCGTGGCATTTTTATTTATACTCGGTATTGTGGCTGGTATGATGGTCCCAATCCAAACCTCAATCAATTCTCGCCTAGGACGATATACAGAATCATCTTTTTATGCATCTACCATTTCATTTTTCGTAGGTACACTATTTTTATTTATTTTAAATATGATTTTTAATCCTAAATTATTTGACGCTTCATTTTATAGTGGACATACAATTGACTATCATTGGTGGGTTGGTGGTCTACTAGGTGTTTGTTTCTTAACAGGAAACTTATTATTACTGCCTCGTTTAGGCGCAGCGTTAACTGTTGTCATGACAGTAGCTGGCCAAATCATCATGGGGGTCTTCATAGATACTTTCGGTCTACTTGGCGCAAGCAATCATTCATTCACTTTCCTAAAAGCAGTAGGCATCATAATCCTATTCTTCGGTATCTTATTAATGAACTATATACCTAAAAATAAACTCCAAGAAAAAACAAATCATATGTTTTATGTTTGGCTTATCATCGGCTTTATATTTGGGTTTGCGCCACCATTACAAACTACAATTAACAGTGGTCTAGCTCAGCAAATGCATAATTCGCTATTTGCCGCACTCGTATCTTTCACTGTTGGTACATTAGCATTATTCATTTTAACGTTAATATTTAACAGAAGTCTCAAAATTAAAATCACACATCCTGATATCGGTAAAATCAAGCCAATACATTTTATTGGTGGTGTTCTAGGCGTTGTATTTGTCACATCAAATATAATTCTGATGCCGTTTTTAGGTGCAGCACTGACAACTATCGTCGCAATGTTAGGTCAAATGTTAATGGGCGTTATCATTGATCATTTCGGTTTAGGCGTTCGCAAGAATCCAATAACACTTCGCAAGTTTAGTGGGCTAATTGCCATAGCTATAGGAATTATTTTGTTACGCCTCTTTTAGTTTTTACAACACTATATTAATATCTTTATTTAAAATGTCTTCTTTTCTTAGTAATTGAGAAGACATTTTTTTATTTATACGATATTACACTTATTCGTTATATCTCCATTGTATAATAGTTGTATAAAAATTTTATAGAGGTGATCTTATTGAAGACATTTTTTACCCCGTTAAGAATTTTAATTGCCACACTTATCCTCCTCGTCATATCCTTTGTATGTCATATTTATGCAAAAATTCCAACAGAACCTGACACATCTAAAATAGAAACCATTACTGCAAAACCTCAATACTCTCTTTCATTCATTGGCGAACAACAACCTCAAGAAAGTTTCACTTTATATTTCAATCCATCTTTAGGAAATGTTTCTTCCTTACTTGTCAAAAATGATGAAATCATCCATTCTGATACACCTTTATTAGAGTATTATAATCCGCTCCTTGAAAAGCTTATTGTAGATAAAAAGAAGGCCCTATCCTCACTTATCAACCATTCACCGAAACAATCAATTAGTCAACAGTTAACGCTAAACAGCCAAATATTAGAACTCCAAACTCGACTTCAAACACGCATTAATTCCCCTATTCCTGGAAAAGTAACTATCCTAGAAGCACATCCTTCTAAATTAAATACAAAAATAATGCAAATTAATAGCGAAAAACATATTATTCGTGCTAGTATAACTGAATCTCAATTGGAACATATTAAAGCGAATCAAGATGTAAACGTTACAAGAAATCACTCCAAATTATTTACTGGTAAAATTCTTTCTATCATTCAAATCCCTTATAAAGTAGAAAAAGGTGAATCAATTTATCAAGTAGATATTTCGACTCAAGATCAATACCCTCTTGGACGCCACTTTGATATCGATGTTGGAACTTCTAAAATAGAACTACCTATAAGTGCAATTTATGAAAATTATTATGTTTTAATTACACAAAATAACAAAATTATTAAAAGAAGAATAGAATATACTAAAAGTCAAAAAAATGGGTATATTATGGTATCCAATGGATTAAATATTGGAGATAAAGTGATTGTGCATCCTTCATCATCACTTCTACAAAAATAGCAGTGATTTTTTGCAATTGTATATTCATATTAAAATTTATTATATAGAGCGAAATAATAATTGTTCTTAATTAATTGATTTTTATAAATTGCTTTGAAATTCAAACAAAGAATATAATAATCAAAATATTGTTTTATTAAGTACTTCTTTGTTTACTTCTTAATTTTATTTAGTTATAATTAACTAAATAATATAGCATTAAATTAATTTAATAAAATTCTTTTAATCTAAATTATTTAAGTAATTTTAACTATTATAAGACGTTATATATAATTTAACGGGCAAAATAGAAAAAGTGCACAATTAGTTGGGGAGGTTTCAAAATGGCAATTTCAAAAATCAATGATTGTTTCGAATTATTATCAATGATCACATACGCAGATAAATTAAAAAACATCATCAAAAAAGAATTTTCAATTAGCTTTGAAGAATTCGCAGTTTTAACATATATTAGTCAAAGTAAAGAAGAGGCATATTATTTAAAAGATATCATTAATCACTTAAACTACAAACAACCACAAGTAGTTAAAGCAGTGAAAAATTTATCTCAAGAAGATTATTTTGATAAAAAACGTAATGAACACGATGAAAGAACTGTATTAATTCTTGTAAATAGTACACAACGTAAAAAAATCGATTCATTATTAAATAAAGTAAATACTCGTATCGAAGAAGCTAACAAAGAAACTGAATTATAATTTCTTTGTGGCTTTTCTAATTCTATTCGTTTCGATATGAATTTATAACCCTGAGATATTATTTTTAAATAACAAAGCCAATAAATGAAATCCGTAAATTTCACTTACTGGCTTTTTTGTATATCATATGTCGTATTACAAATGTATTTTAAATTATAATATTTCCATCTAATATATTAATGTAAAAGCTTTATATCATGATTCATCAAACAGGCATCCACTTATAAAAATAACTAATATCATTTAATGATTCACTTCTGTTACCTGTTCAACATTTTCTAAAAAACTTAAATATAAGACTAGAAACTTATCTTCTTCTTCAACATAGGGTGCATGTCCAGATTCTTCAAATAAAACCTTCTCAACATTTTGATAACGCTCTTCTATTTTATAATGATTCTTATCATTTATAATTGGATCATAGCGTCCGTTTATAATTAATGTAGGAACTTTAACATAATGTGTGTACCCTTTATTCGCATAAGCCGTATCTAAAAGTGCTCTGCTTGCTATAGCACTATCCTCGGAATTTTGTTTACTGTATAAGCGTTGCCGTTGAATCCATTTCATTGCTGATTCTTGTTCTTTATAGATATACGGGAATAATAAAAGTAATGCTTCAGATTTATTAAACCCTGCAATTTCGTCTTGGTGCTCAATCATTAATTTCGTAAAACCATGAACGATATCCTCAGCTTTTGAAGAGATAATTGTTAAAGATAATAAATGATTTTCATGTTTTTCGGTAAATTCTCTAGCAATAACCCCTCCCATATCATGACCTAATAGATGCGCTTTCTTTAAGTTTAATTTATTGATAAGTACATATAAATCTTTCACATGATCTTCTAAGTTATATGAATCTGGACGTGACGATTTACCATGTCCTCGAACATCATACGCAATCACTCTATAGTTTTGTTGGAGTTGTTTGTTTAATAAATCAAACGCTGCCGAATTACCATCTAAGCCATGAATTAAGATAACGGGGCTGCCATGTCCTTCATCTTGATAAGCTAATTTTGTTTGGTTTAACGTTTCGATTTTTTTCATATTGGCACCTCCCTTAATTGTTACTATACCCACTTCATTAAAAGTTACGCTATGAATGTTCTTAACTTTATTAAAATCAT
This sequence comes from Staphylococcus sp. MB377, assembly GCF_001922505.1. Lineage (NCBI taxonomy): Bacteria > Bacillati > Bacillota > Bacilli > Caryophanales > Staphylococcaceae > Staphylococcus > Staphylococcus sp. MB377. The sequence goes on from NZ_MAON01000062.1 coordinate 48,700, forward strand.
TATTATATAAATATTTTTTAAATTAAAAAAGCACTTGTAACAAGTGCTTTTTAACTCAGTCAATGACTGCCAATATAATAACTCCTGAGACATTGCTTATGTCCCAGGCCCTACTCTCAAGTTAATTTGCTTATCTATTTTGAACTGGGAATGTAAACTCAAATAATATTTATTTCAAGCTTATGTTAATTAAGCGTTACACCCTCGTCCTTGATGATAATTTAATTGTATAAAAAACGATCAATGCCACTATCATGATCCATATAATAAGAGAAATGATTTGTGCAATTTCAGGTTTTGTCACTACTGCATCAATCGTCTTTTGACAGAATAATAAACCAATTGCTGTGTACTCTATTTTTTTAAAAAAGACACCGATCAAGCTTAGTATAATACCTATAAAAAAAACGACTTGATGACTATAAATAGTGATGGGAATGATTCCCCAATTTAGATTAAAAGCACGCATAATGATTAAAATTAGTGCAATTATCGCAACGATATATCCTAGTATCATTTCAAAACGATTGCTATATAGAAACTTCTTCTTATCAATACGAATATTAATAAAAATCGATAATGGAAAAATGATTATACAATAGAATATAGAAATTGCTGTAGCCGCTTGAAATGGCACATATTGCTTATCATAAAGATATGATATTAAGATAAAATTCATAATAAAGAAAATAACAGGATTCGTTTGTAAACCGAATAAATTTCGTTGAATAATCAAAATAATTTGTGCTGGAGATTTGCCACGATAATCTAAATAATCTTCATCTTTTGATTCAGACCTTTTCAAATCATTGCGCAAATTTTCTTTTATATCATCGATTAAATTAGGTGCCATCCCTTTGTGGCTAAAGTAATCGTTAATATTTTCAAGTAACACTTTATCGTTGGTTCTCATGAGTTACTCCTTTGCTATAGTTTAATAACATCTATACGATTGTTAATTGTTCAATTTAAAATTTTATCATACATTGACATTATTTTCTGTTTAATGACGAAAAATAAGAGCATGACGTTATTCAAAAGTTAGAATTTAACGTCATGCTCCTAGTGATGAAATTATAAAATTTGTTATTTTTATTATTTAGCAAGATCAATACGATATAATTTTAAGTTTTTATCTTGAGGTGAATTTGAGCCAAATTGATAGCTTGTTTTACCTTTTTGAATATATCCAAAATTGCCGCTTACTTTATTATATTGAACTCGTGCCACTGCATTTTGGCCTAAATTTTTCTTAACTTGATTATAAGTTGGGCCATTAGCTTCATTATAAGTCATAGAAATTCTAGTAACATAACCTTGGTTCTTTTTACCTACTGCAGTTACAACTAATAAACCTTTATTTGTGCGATACTCATAATAACCTTCATTGTTGCTTGGATTTTTAGAATAAATCGGTGTACCATATTTGTTTGAAACATTTTTGATTGATTCGCCAAGTGTAATATTTTCTAATGATTTTTCACCTTGAGTTAATTGTTGAACTGTTTGAATTGTATTACCGCTAGCTGCTTCAGCATGATTAACGCCTACTCCTGTCATTACTAGTCCAGAGACTAAAAATGCCGCTACTAATTTTTTCATAAGCACTCTCTCCTTTATCTCGTTTCTCGTCTTGTGCTTATTCATAGTATACCCCATTTATTACTAAAATAACAGTATTGTTACGAAAATATTACAAAATAAGTTATTTTATGTAACAAATCAGGATGACGACTGAAGATATCCTAACAACAATTAGTGTTCAGGCATATATTTCTTAATAAATGGTGTTACATCTTCAATAAACTTATCTTTCTCTTCCTCAAAAGGATATAAACTTGATTGAGCATACACATCAAATTGTGACTCTTTAACTAAATCGGCTACTTCTTTAGATTCAAGTGTTGTAATACGCTCACCATGTTCTCCCGCAATAATTAACGTCGGTTTCGTTACATGTTCAAATACGCTTGAAATCGCAGTTTCTTTGAACACATCTTCAATCGCTTGTGTCTCCTCTTTTGTAGAAATTGCATTCGTATCCTCAACATGTTTTAAAAACTTATTAACTTTTCTCGGCTTATGATAACGATGCTTTTCTAAAAACTTATTTTGTTTTTCGTCATCCCAGTTTCTAATTTTATGTGAATATTTTCTGAATAAACGTTCTTCAGGTAATTCACCCTCAATAGATGTTGGTGTTACCATTATGAGGGATGACACATAATTAGGATAACGTTCTGCCAAATCCGCAATTATGGCTGCGCCCATTTCATGACCTATTAATGCTGATTCATCAATATACAAATAATCTAGTAATTGTATGATATCATCGGCAAATTCTTTGAAATCAATTTGCCTTGGTTTATCTGAATAGCCATGTCCTCTTAAATCTAGTAAAACTACTTGAAAAGATTTTGCCAATTCTTTTGCTAAATTTTGAAATATAGAAGCATTTTCATATGCTGTATGTACTAAGACAACAGGATATCCCTCACCCATCGTATTGTAATGTAAGGATAAACCACCTTTTCTAGTAAATAAATCCATCTTATGAATCTCCTCCTTGTTTTATATGAATCGGTAATATTGATAATAACTCTTCACTTGTAGTAATAATAAAGTCAACCTCTTCTTCTAAAGGTTCTAATTCAGCGTCATCATGTTTAAACCACACACTTACCATGCCCATTGCGCGAGCTGGTGCTACATCATTTAAAGCATCATCACCCACATACATTATCTCTTCAGGTTGAACATTTAATTGATTAATCATATCTTCAAATATTTTAGGATGAGGCTTACGGAATCCTACAGTTTCAGAAGTTGATAAATAATTGATTACATGCCCTAATCCTAATGATTGTAAACGAAATTGTTTAATTTTAGATTTACCATTTGCGATAACACCTAAAACATAATTATTTTGCGATAATTTCTCCAAAGTATATAGCGTGTCATAATAAGGGAATACGTAACGATAGAAATGCATTTCAAAATCATTAAATAAATCTTTCCATGTTAAACGATCAATATGGAACTGCTTAATAATTGCTTTATATAAATCAGGTTTATCATTATCTTCATCGTCATCTAATTCTATAAATTTTTGTTTAAAATCTGCTAATTGAACATGTACGAAGTAATCATGAAATCGTTCATATTGTTCCTCAATGAATTTATCTCGAGATTTTGTTCTATCTAATAATGTACCTTCTAAATCAAACACGATTGCTTTTATATGACTTAAGTCCATTGTCAATTCCCTCTTAACTCTATAATTATTCTCATTTTATCAAAAAGTCTTCCATAAAATAATAACGTAACATCCATGTGATACAGTTAAATGTATGTTTAAATATCTTTAGATTGCTTAAGCAAAATGTAAAATAATGTTGGAATACCTATTAAAGCCAAAATAATACTAGCTGGTATTTGCACTGGATGAATTAACACACTACCAATCCAATCTGCAATCAACATCATTGTAGCACCGATTAAAATATTTAATATCATTTGAATGCCTAACGTAAATCTCCAATAATAGCGTCTTATCAGTTGAGGCACTATCATGCCGATGAAACCAATAATACCTGTATATGCTATCGCGACTGCTGTTATTATAGATGCTAGTGTTAGTATCAAAAACATGACTTGTTGGACGTTTAAACCTAATGACCGGCTCTTCAATTCACCTAATTGTAATAACTTAATCGCTGGCACCATACTAAGTAGAATCAATATAATAGGTATAGCTATTAGACCGATGTATATGACCTCTCGCGTTTCAGCCGCTGCAAATCCTCCGAAAAAGTAGTTAGCTATTTGGTTCATCTTATTAGGTTTAATTAAAACTAGAATATACAATAATGCATTAAAGAGTGCACCTATCATCAAACCAGTAATAATAAGAATTTTAAGTGGATAACCACGTGAGATTTTGGCAGCAATCATTAAGACGATCAACAATGCGATTAAACTAGTGCTAATTGAAAAGATGGGCACCCAAATAAAAGATAATCCTAGAAATATCGCCAATCCAGAACCGAATGTAGCACCACTTGCCAGTCCTAATGTAAAACTATCGGCTAGAGGATTATTTAAAACAGTCTGAAACATCTGACCTGCTAGTGTTAATATTGCTCCTGTTAATAAGGCCTCAATAATTCTTGGCAACCGAACTTTAAGCAATATCATTTGATTAAATGAATCCGTTAAGCTCCCTAAGTCCCATAGTAAATAAAGTCCTATGGCACCGATTAAACATATGCACCAACTTAGAAATGTTAAATATATATTTCTTGTCATTTTATCAACTCATCAATAATCTTTCTATTATTTCTTCTATTATAACTGATGATATAAAAGAATGGGACTGAGGGCAGCATTCTTTTATATTCGTAGACTTAGCTTGCATTAGTTATAGCATTTCTATATAACATTCTTTTTGCTAGGTCCCGTAGTTGCATAGTCGCAAAAATAATTAAAACTGAGAAAAGCTTGATTTAAAGCTCTTCTCAGTTCAGTCAGCTACAGGGGATTTGTAATGTAACTTTTCAATATAAATTGTACTAATCTCACTTTTACAATAACTATTTAATTCATATGAATTTATCTTTTATAAATAGCGTCTCTTAATTGTTTTAAACCTTCATCAATACGAGGGCCTGGACGTGAAATTTCATCACCGTTCACAGTTTCAATACGTCCATTTTTCACAGCTTTAATTTGACGGAAACCATCACGTTTTTTAATCACTTTATAGTAATCTGATTTAGATAGACCTTCTGTAGAAATGAGGATATCTGGATTCTTTTTAATGATACCTTCTTTATCCACTGGTTTCCAACCTTCTATATTTGAAAAGCTATTTTTAGCATCTAATTGGGATAACATGTCATCAAAAAATGTATGTTTGCCTGCTGTATATATTTCAGGTTTAGAAGAGACTTCCATAAAAACAGATTGTGACCTATGATGTCTTGGCACCGACTTTATTACTTTTTCAACATTGTGCTTCGTCTCATCAATAAGTTCGTTAGCTTCATGTTCACGTCCCGTTACTTTACCTATTTGTTTAAAAGTTTCATACGTTTGATCCAATGATTGTGCATCTTTCACATAAACCACTTTTACGCCATTTTTTTCAAGACTATCTAACACTTTCTTTGAAGTTCCTTTTTGAGATTCATGTGCTAAAATTAAATCGGGTTTGACTTTTAATAAGGCTTCTTTATTTAAATTCATTGTATTAAATTGTTCTTTCCCCTTTTTAACATCTTTAGGGTAATCGTCCACTGTAGAAACACCTACAACATCTTTTCCGAGACCTAATTCATAAAGAATTTCCGTATTACTTGGCATAAGCGACACGATACGTTTGTATGAATGCTCTTTCGAGTTGGAATCAGATTGATTACTTTGTTTATCTTCTTGTTTATGTTGGTCGTTTTGTCCACAAGCGACAAGAATCAACATGACTAAACTAAGTAATATCCATAACTTTTTATTTAACACGTTCACACATTCCTTTCTAGATTATGTATGCATATATCATAACAAATAATATTAAATATTAATTTAGTTTTTTATATTTAATTGTGTAATTTTATATTATTATTTGTTTCATGGAAAATTTTAAATATTAAAAAGCATTGAATATCTCTAAATTTAGAAATACTCAATGCTTTTCTTAACATTACGTTGCCTTGGGATTAGTTCCATACTCATTTGTACCTTTTTCACTATCTGTAACACAATAAATCAATGCGAAAATTGATACAATTAATAATACGATCGAAATAACTAATACAACTACCGTTGCAATCATCAACGATACGTCAGAATAAAAATTACTCAAATACACATTAGATATTGTTTCTAATAATACAATTAATCCTCGTAACAGCATCGATATTAACATAATTAACGGAATTAACATTGTGCGCCCAACATCATGAAATCGACGTACTGACATAGTAAATGTACCTATTACAATGATGACATCAATCGTTTCATAAACAATGTTAAAAAACGTATCTCCACCGCCAAACACCCATTTAAGTAAGTCTGCAAGTAAACTTAATAATACAAGTACGATGATATTAGCTAATGTTGCAAACCAATAATGTCGTCTACGAGTTCGACCTTGTACATTGAAATAATTTTTCCAGAATAGCTGATACGACTCAATCATTATAGCGTCTCCTTTAAATATGATTCACTATAATCATTACACAATAAAGAATTGAAGAGAATACTTTATTTAATATAAGCTCGAATTGCTCTTGCAATATATTCATTTAAATAATCATTACGATTTTTATTTATATTTTTAGCAAAACGTTCATCACTTTCATAAGTGAGTGTCATATATTCTAAGAATTGATTGTCCGCATTTGGTACTTGTCGTTGTAATATCTTTTTTAACGTTTCGATATTTTGATACGTAAATGCGTCATCCGCTGAATAGCCATCTTCCAATAGTTGATTCATCTCATTAAAAAATTGATTGAATTGTTCATTAGTATGATCATCATTATCTTGCTTCTCAGAATCACTAAATTGAGTTCTATTAACTTTATATGACTGATAGTAATCCGTGTCACCATATTTTAGCGCCGCTTCTTTATCATATTGTTCATTCACATCAAATTGATTAAATTTGTCCATATTAATCTCCTCATTTCTATGATTAATTAGATGATGATTGAGGTAATCAATGATTTGATTCAGGTGATTTCGTTGATGAATAATTTGAGCATAACTTTCTTCTAATATTACATTTTTATCATTAATACTTTGCTGAAAATAGTTTTGAATGTTCTCAATTGATAAATTGAGTTGTCTAAGAAATAAAATTGTTTGTAATTTTGATATATCTTGAGAATGATAATAGCGATACCCGTTATCATCAATATAACTAGGCACAAGTAAACCAATCTCATGATAATAACGTAAAGTTCTTGTACTAACCGACGTCACTTTGCTCACTTCATTAGGTGTAAAATAGTCATGATTTAGCATTATTTTATTCTCCACTTTCCTTTATTTTTAATATCATTAATACCTCATTCATCTATTTAAGAGTGTGGACTATGACATAACGTTAAAGTCAATCATTCTTAATTAAAATGATCTTCTAAAAATGTGTATTTTTGAGTCCCATTTCCATTAAAATAGTTTTTCCCAAAATTATCTAATAAGGCATGAAACTCGTTAGCATCTTGATTCGTAAAATGAGGAGGCAATGAAATTTGCTTTTTAAATTTATCATAACTTTCTGTATGGGCGTAACCTAACTTACTATACAAACGTCTCGTATAACTATCAGGAATAAACTCGATACCTTTAAAGATATAGACGAGTAAAACATCAGCTGTTTCGCTACCGATGCCACGAATTTTTAGTAATTCTCTTCTTAGATTATCTCCATAATGTTGAGCAATATTTTCATAATCAAAATTAAATTGATTTAACCACTGAAACAAAGCATGAATGGCTTTCCCTTTATTCCTATAAAAGCCGCTGGAACGGATCGTTTCTTGTAGTTCAGTTAATGGCAACGATAAAATTTTTTGAGGATCAAAGTTTGTTTTTTCTTTTAACCGAAGTAAAGCCATGTCTGCATTTTTCCAATTCGTATTTTGGACTAATATAGCACCGAGCATCATTTCTTCCGAGCTCTCAGCGGGCCACCAATGTTGCGGTCCCATATGCTCTAATAAAGTTTCGTAAAGTTCTTCTGTCGTAAGCGTTGGCATACTCTCACTCCAATCTTTACATAATAATACCCTCACAAATCGAAATTTATGAGGGTGTTATCAAAATTTATATAATTCTCTTGATTACATAGATTCAGGTGCAGAGACACCAACCAGTGCTAATGCATTGTGTAACGTAATTCTTACTGCATCTACTAAAGCTATATGAGCTTTCGTCTTTTCTGCATCATCTGTTAATACTTTTTCAGCATTATAGAATTTGTGGAATGCAGAAGCTAAATCTTGAATATAGTTTGTTAAACGATGTGGTGCGCGATTTTCTGCTGCACTTTCAATAGTTGGTTCAAATTCAGCAACCTTCTTCAATAAGTCGATTGCTTTTTCATTTGTAATCGTTGAAAAGTCAGCATCAGCAGTAACTTCAACACCTTGTTCTTTCGCTTGTTTTAAGATTGAGCAAATACGTGCATGCGCGTATTGAGCATAGTAAATTGGATTATCTTGTGACTTTTCTTTGGCAAGTTCCAAATCAAAGTCGAAATGAGAATCAGGACTACGCATTGTTAAGAAATAACGTGCAGCATCAATGCCTACTTCATCCATAATTTCACGTAAAGTAATCGCATTACCTGTACGTTTACTCATCTTCACTTCGACTCCATCTTGCATTAAACGAACCATTTGCATGATTTGAATTTCAAGACGATTACTATCCACACCAAATGTTTCAAGACTAGCTTTCAAACGATTAATATAACCATGATGATCGGCACCCATTAAATCGATTAGGATATCATTACCACGATTAATTTTATTGTAATGATATGCTGTATCTGGCGTAAAGTATGTGTAAGTACCATCTTTCTTAATTAATACTCGGTCTTTATCATCTTTAAAGTCAGATGTACGTAGCCATGTCGCACCATCCGCTTCATACGTATAACCTAGTTCATTCATTTTAGCTAATGTGTTATCAATGGCACCATTTTCATATAATGATGTTTCACTGAACCAGTTATCAAAGTGGACGTTGAAATCAGCTAAATCTTTTTTCAATTTATCCATTTCATAATCGACACCTAATTGTCTGAATGTTTTAAGACGTTCTTCATCAGAGTAGTCTTTCATTTCAGGGTGTTTATCAGCTAAATCTTTACCAATTTCGATGATATCTTTTCCGTTATAACCATCAGCTGGCATTTCATGACTTGTATCACCAAGTGCCTCGAAGAAACGCGTTTCAATAGAACGTGCTAAGTTAGTAATTTGATTACCCGCGTCATTAATATAATATTCACGTGTTACATTATAACCTGCAGCAATTAAAATATTAGCTAATGAATCACCTACAGCAGCATTTCTAGCATGACCAATGTGCAAATCACCAGTTGGGTTAGCAGATACATATTCTAATAAAATATTCGTGTTCTTAGATTCTTCTGCACAACCGAATTTGTCACCTTTATTGATAGCTTCTGGGATAACTGCAGTTAAATACTGATTATCTAAGTAGAAATTAATAAAACCAGGGCCCGCGATATCTACTTGCTTCACGTTCGCTTTACTTGTGTCTAAGTTATCAACGATAGCTTGAGCAATTTCACGTGGATTACGTTTCGCAACTTTAGTTAATACCATTGCAATATTCGTTGAATAATCCCCGTTTTTAGTATCTTTTGGTATCTCTACTTTAATTTCGGGAATATCTTCAGCCAGATTAGCTTTTTCAATACTTGCTTTAATTTCTTCTATTAAAGTTGATTTTACTTTTTCAATAATATTCATTCGCTTATCTCCTTATAATTAATTTCATATTGATATGAGCCCATCTTTTCATCGTTCTGATGTAACTCGTATTGAATTTTTAATTTTCCACCATTTTCATTCACAAAATGCAGGATGCTACGTGTTTTAACAGTTAAAGGAATACGACCAGCTGGTATATCGTAAAGTGTAGTCGTATCATGACCTTCCACAAAGTGAAGATTCATATTAATATCGCCTTTGCGTATTAATTTAACACCGCGTTCCTCAATTTTAATTGTTACATTAACAACTGCATCTTCAATTTGTTCTTGGTATCGAATATAATCTGCGTTTTTCTTTTGCCATGAACCTTGAGCAGCAAATTCAAATTTTTGTTTTTCACCATTTTGTTTTAGAACTTGTTTCGTTTGAACGTCTATATTCTTATTCAACGTTTGCCTCACCTTAGCTTCTAAATAATACACCACATTATAGCATAAATTAGATAGTGCATGTAGGTGATACTTCTCAGTTTTAAAGCATTTAGGATATATAAGTATCATCATCTATTTTGATAAATTTAGTAATAAAAAGAACAGTATATAGGTTAAATCTTGGAAAATATTACTATAAAATGACTTATTAAAAGTAAACCATCAGCGTGTATTTGGAGATGATATAATATACTAGTCGCCTATCTCTCAGGCGTCAATTTAGGCGTAGAGAGGAGGTGCTAATCTATGCTAGAAATCCTTGTTCACATCACGACCACAGTCATCAGTGGTTGTATTATTGCGATATTCACGCATTGGCTACGTAATCGCAATAATAAATAGGCGACCATAGCCACACCTAAAAATCCCCTCACTACGGCAATAGTGAGGGGATTGGTGCATCTATGCTAGTTTCCTTGTTAACTAAATTATAACACTGGTGAGTGGAGAAATGCAAAATGATTTCACACGATGACTCAACTAATTAGAAGAAACATATTAAACAACGGTAGAAATTGAGGTGTGCGATATATTCGATACTAGATAAACAACATATTTTAAAATTGTATTTTCTTTTTTAGGTAACATCATTCTCACATATCAATATTATTAGAAACTATTAATGTAATAGAAAACAATATATGATCCTACATTGACATTAGCATTTAATTTGGCAAGACTATTTGGTACCACTGTGGATGAATTTTTTCGGTTCCGTTGCAAAGTTAAAATTATATACACATCTATACAAAACTATAAAAACAAATATTGTTTTAACAGTAAAATGTTTTGTTAGTATTAATTATTTTTCGTTTTTCAGTATAAATATTACATGATTTTTAACTTTGCAACGGAACCTATAACAAAGAGCGGGATGATTATAATCCCCATTTTCACGTTTTAATTGCCGTTAATAAATCGTATTTTAAAGATACTAAGTCATACATCAGTCAAAAAGAATGGCTGAATTTATGGCGAGATGTAACGGGTAACGATGAAATTACACAAGTTCATGTTCAAAAAATAAAACAAAATAACAACAAAGAATTATACGGAATGGCGAAGTATTCTGGTAAAGATAGCGACTATTTAATTAATCAAAAAGTATTCGATGCATTTTATAAATCACTCAAAGGTAAACAAATTCTTGTTTATTCTGGTTTGTTTAAAGAGGCAAGAAAGAAATTAAAAAATGGTGATTTAGATTATCTTAAAGAAGTAGATCCGACAGAATATATTTATCAAATTTTTTATCACTGGAACCAAAAAGAATACTTAGCGAGTGAAATTTTTGATTTGACCGAAGAAGAAAAAAGAAAAATTAATCATCAAATGATTGATGAAATCGACGAAGAAATTTGAGTATAAATTTTGATATTTTTTCTAAAACGTTAGCCAAAAAGCTAGCGTTTTTTTATTGAAAAGTGCTAAAAAACGTTTGGGTACATTCTGGGTACAGACCTAATATCTTGTGGGTACATTTTGGGTACTTAAGCGATTTTGGATACCTGAGTAAAAATGCTGTAAGTATTGAAATGTCTGGCTTCGCCAGACCTACCTTTTTAAAAGGTAGCAAATTTCCCTTATGCTCTTAATTTTTATTTTGGACAAAATCAAGATTTTGGTATTTTTACAGAAATCAGCCCCTGCAGAAACTAAAAATTGGTATTACTTTTTGAAGGATTTTATGCAAAATTTTAATTTGCATATAAATGGGCAGTGTCTAAAAAATTAGTCACTGGTTTTGCTCAAATTTTTGTTTGTGAAATTAGCATATATTTATTTGGCTCATATTTGCGTTTTAAGAACCAATATAAGTTTTTGGTATAAAACTCCCCCTAAATCTTCAAAATCCCCCCTTAAAATTCAAAATAAAGGTATTTAAAAATAACAAAATAAAAAATCGACTAGCAAAAACTAGTAGCTCAAATCTTAGTTAAATTTTGATGTAGTATTAATTTTTATATCTACGCTACAACGTCGATTCTAGTTCGTGCAGTATTAATTTTTATATCTGCGCCACAACGCCGATTCTTTAAAACTAAGATTTAAAATAAAAAATCGACGCAGGTCGATTACGAATTTGCACTAGCGTTTGGAACAAACGTATAAGTGCACCCTTACGGGATTTAACTAGATTATAACGACGAAAAACAGACCTGTAAAGCGATAACTATTGTGATAAAGTTTGCTAAAAAGGAGTGTTTTATTTTTATGACTATCAAACAGATTGTGAATGATTTATTAAATAAAAAATGGTCTTTAGAAGATTTGTTTTGGTTAATTTTTATGTGTGTAATATTTAGTTCTTTTACTACACCATTTTTAGGTATTCCGTTTGGTATTATTGCTTATTTTATACTTTTTTATAAAGATGATGACCTTGATGAGATGAAAGAAAAATATGATTTACAAGATAAAGATAAAAAGTAGACCACGCATTTATGCCGAGAAAATTTATTGTGCGTTGAGAAGAACCTTTAACTAAACTTGCAGACGAATGTCGGCATAGCGTGAGCTATTAAGCCGACCATTCGACAAGTTTTGGGATTGTTAAGGGTTCCGAGGCTCAACGTCAATAAAGCAATTGGAATAAGGTATCTATGATTTTCGGAGAATATAAGTTATAATACATTCAAAAATATTTTTGAATGAGGTGCTTTATGTTTTCGACTGTAATTACTGCTGCTGTTTTATATATTGCTACAGCAGTAGATTTGTTGGTAATACTATTAATATTTTTTGCTAGAGCAAATACTAGAAAAGAATATCGAGATATTTATATCGGACAATATTTAGGTTCTGTAATTTTAATATTAGTTAGTTTATTTCTAGCTTTTGTTTTGAATTATGTTCCGGAAAAATGGGTGTTGGGTTTATTAGGTTTAATACCGATTTACTTAGGTATTAAAGTTGCTATTTACGACGATTGTGAAGGCGAAAAAAGAGCTAAAAAAGAATTGGATGAAAAAGGGTTGTCAAAATTAGTCGGTATTGTTGCTTTGGTTACAGTTGCTAGTTGTGGTGCAGATAATATTGGACTTTTTGTTCCTTACTTTGTGACTTTAGATCTTGTCGACTTATTAGTTACTCTTCTTGTATTTTTAATATTGATTTTTGTTTTAATATATACAGCACAAAGATTGGCTAATATTTCAGGTGTTGGTGAAATTGTAGAGAAGTTTAGTCGTTGGATAATGGCTGTTATTTATATTGGTTTAGGGTTATTTATTATTATTGAAAATAATACAATTCAAACAATAATTGGTTTTATATTTTAAATTAAGGTGTGGTTTATATGGGCAAGGCAAATGCTTGTGATGTGATTTGTATTCATGAGGATAAAGTGAATAATGCTTTGAATTTTTTAGAAGATGATAAATCACAAAAATTACTTAGTATTTTTCAAAAAATATGTGATGAAAAGAAGTTAAAAATCATATTATCTTTGATTAAGGAAAATGAGTTATGTGTTTGTGATATTTCTTTGATATTAAATATGAGTGTTGCTTCTACATCACATCACTTAAGACTTTTGTATAAAAATGATGTTCTTGATTTTTGGAAAGATGGAAAGATGGCTTATTATTTTATTAAAGACGATAAAATTAAAGATTTTTTCTGTAAAAATCAAGAGGGATTTTGAAACGAGTTTCTTCTTGTCTTTATAACTTCCATTGAAAGATCACCCCTTTTGTACTTTTAAACACTTCTATTTTTGTTTAAGTTCTTTTATTGCTAGATTAAAGGGTTCTGTTGTAAAGTTAGAAAAATATAACTAATTACCATTTTATCATGTCGTTGTTCCCTTAACTGGCGAACATATGCCTAATTTCGTGGCATGGCGAAAATCCGTAGATCTGAAGAGACCTGCGGTTCTTTTTATATAGAGCGTAAATACATTCAATACCTTTTAAAGTATTCTTTGCCGTATTGATACTTTGATATCTTGTCTTTCTTACTTTAATATGACGGTGACCTTGCTCAATGAGATTATTCAGATATTTCGATGTACAATAACAGTCAGGTTTAAGTTTAAAAGCTTTAATGACTTTAGCCATTGCGACCTTCGTGGAAGGTGCCTGATCTGTAATTACCTTTTGAGGTTTACCAAATTGTTTAATGAGACGTTTGATAAATACATATGCTGAATGATTATCTCGTTGCTTACGCAACCAAATATCTAATGTTTGTCCCTCTGCATCAATGGCACGATATAAATAGTTCCATTTTCCTTTTATTTTGATGTACGTCTCATCAATACGCCATTTGTAATAAGCTTTTTTATGCTTTTTCTTCCAAATTTGATATAAAATCGGGGCATATTCTTTAACCCAACGGTAGACCGTTGAATGATGAACGTTTACACCACGTTCCCTTAATATTTCAGATATATCACGATAACTCAATGCATATCTTAGATAGTAACCAACGGCTACGGTGATAACATCCTTGTTAAATAGTTTATATCTGAAATAGTTCATACAAAAGACTCCTTTTTATTAAAATTATACTATAAATTCAACTTTGCAACAGAACCGTGAATATCATATTGGTGAACCTTTAAAATAATTACTGAGTATTCATAGCCAGATTTGATTGGAACAAAAGATTTTAATACTATTGAAATTAAATAAGCCAGTAAGTGTATTTATACAAATGCACTTACTGGCTGTTTTAAGCGTAGTGTCCTACTCCTAATACTGTTTATATTATTCAAAAGCTTTGAATAATTCCTCACTAGAATTATTCCACATCTCTTCATTATGAGATTTTAAAAAGTCTGCTAAAACTTTTTTATTTTCCTCACCAATGTGGTCAATGATAATTTTATGTTTCATAGATTTATCCATCATATTAACATGTTCAGGCATACTTTTATAACCACGTCGTATACTTTTGTTAACTAATAAATAACATGCAGTAACACCAGCATAATATGGGCCACTCTCACTACGTTCAGTAGTCACCCAGCAAAGCCAATATTCTTTAGCTTCTTCGCCTTCAACTTCCGATTTGTCATTTATCCATTTAACACCTTTTTCAACTTGAGCACGTGCATGCATACCACCTATATCTATAAACGCCTCTTTATTCGCAACATCTATAAATACTGGTGCAATATTATCTAAACTAATTGAGCCTATATTCGTCCCTTTATGTCCATCAAGCGGGTCATTCTTGATAATATTAAATTTAAAACCTTTGTTCTCAGACACACATTACACCTCCGAAAAACTTGAATTCATAATCTCTATATTATGCGTTATATATTAAAGTTTCAATGGCTTAATTCAATTCATTAAGTAGATTAATAATAGAACCCTTAGTTTGTGGATTCTCAATATTAAGAATCATTTCTTTAGGATAGTATAATTTATAATCTTCACGATTAATACCTGTAATACTTGAAATAACGAGTGATTGACTACTAATTTCTCTAATACTACCATTGCGTCTTAATAAATGTATTGGTTGTCTATTAGAACCAGGTCGATCATAATCATATGGTAAATCAGAGAAAGCCTCACTAACAAAATAATAGTTCGGATCAATATTACCTTCTATGAACAACTCTTGTAGCTCAGTAATAGTAATAATTGAACCATCAAATGGAATATATTTAAATAAGTCTCTATTTATAAAACGACGTGCTAAATCACTGAGAATTGCATCATCTTCTTGTATCCATTTCTTCAAATAATAAAGTACGACGACTTCATCTAAATCAACGTATTGCTCAATTGTAACCTTCTCTTCAAAAAAAGGAACAAAATCTTCTGGGTACATCTTAAAATGGTACCCCTCATTGTACAATTGTTTAACACGTTTCAAACAATTATTTAACAATACTTCTCCGCCTCTACTAACCGGATGAAAGTATATTTGCCAATACATTTGATAGCGACTCATTATAAAGTTCTCAACGGCATGCATTCCACTCTCTTTAATAAGAACTTCATCTTTAGATGGTCTCATTAAACGTAAAATACGTTCCATATCAAATGTGCCATAAGAGACGCCCGTAAAATAAGCATCTCTTTGTAAATAGTCCATTCGATCAGCATCAATTTGCGATGAAATCATAGAAATTACAAGTTTATTTTGATGCGTTTTGTTAATTACTTCTGCAACTTCTTTAGGAAAAGTACTCGATACGCGACTTAAAACTTCATTAACTTCAGTAGGTCCAGTAATAATTGCTTGCGTAAAGGCTTCATGGTCTGTATTGAATATCTTTTCAAAACTATGTGAAAATGGACCATGACCTAAATCATGTAATAATGCTGCACATAATGCCAATGGTCTATCTTCATTGTTCCAAGCATCTCGTCCCATAAATGATTCGTCAATCATACGTCGCACGATTTCATATACACCTAAAGAATGGCCAAAACGACTATGCTCTGCAGTATGAAAAGAAAGATATAATGTGCCTAGTTGTTTAATACGACGTAAACGTTGAAACTCTTTTGTCTTAATAAGATCCCAAATAAGTTGATCTTTGACGTGAATATATTTATGAATAGGGTCTTTGAATACCTTCTCTTCAGCTAATTTCTGTTCAACATAAGGTGTTTGCGTCAAATAAATCCTTCCTCTCATTACAGTATAGTCATAGCGTTTATATACTTCTCTTCATTAAAGCCAAATCCATTTGTTCTCCATACATTTCTGGTTGATAAGAACGTACGATTTCAAAATCATTATTTTGATAGTATTGAATTGCATCTTTATTTTTATTATCAACTTCTAAAAATACTGCATCATATTTACCGTCAAATTGTTCTAATCCTTTCTTAAGTAGACTAGAACCATAACCTTTATGTTGAGATTCTGGATGTACATAATGCGCAGACAAATACAATTCTTTACCATAAATGAAATTAGCAAAGCCAATAATTTCATCATTATCTTCGGCTACTAAAAATAGTTGTTCTTCTAAACGTTTCTTTAAATGTTGCTCATTATAAGAAGCAGCTAATAACTCATTTATTGTTGATGCTGCATAAATATTTAAATATGTGTTATACCATGCCTTAGTAGCAACATCTCTAATTGCTACGACGTCATTTGGTGTAGCTTCTCTGACTTTAAACATACTTGATTCTCCTGACTTTACTATGGAATTAATAATGAAATTATATCACAGTACTTATACAATCGCTTAATATAGAATATTTATCGGCGTAGTTTAATATACTTTTGAATTAGGCTTACGTTAATGTTTCATTCCATTCTTTAGCTCTTTCTAGTGCAAACATATCTTTCGAAATATCACCTGGACGTTCAGCGGTACCAATTATATATCCATTAAGTTCAGCACCAATAAAATCTAATGTATATTTCATTTGAGTAATACCTGGCTTAGCTTTCACTTTAGGGCAGTCTCCACCAACTAAAATAAGTCGAAAATCTTTCTTTGCCATTTTTTCTTTAAAGTCCTTGTAGTTGTTGTCTATTAAAGTTTCAGACCAATGATCGATAAATGCCTTTAAAGATGCAGAAACACTATACCAATACACCGGTGATGCAAATATGACCGTATCACTTTCTAAAACTTGATCAATGACCTGTTTATAATCATCGTTATAGCTTGTAATATCTCTATTCTCGTGACGAAAGTCTCTTACAGGATTGAATTGATAATCGGTTAAGTCAATCCATTTATAATCTAATCCCTCAACTGCTAACTTAGTAAGTTGTGCTGTATTCCCCTCTGGACGACTTCCTCCAAATAAAACTGTAATCATTTTTATCACTCTCTCTTAATTTATATTAAAAAAACTATTTCCTTTTTCATTGTTAACAACATAAAAACTTCATACTTACTTAATATTTTACATATTTGCCTAGTACCCTTATTTCACGTAATATATGTGTATTTTTTAAAATAAAAAAAGAATCATTACTATTTATTTCAGTTATAAAAAACTCTTACACACATATAAACGGTGTAAGAGCATCAATTACTTTATTTAATTTTACCTTAACTTATTTTATTCAATCGGAAATAATTCATCAATTTTGTTCAGTTCATCATCTGTTAATTGAATATTTGCCGCTTCAATATTTTGCACAACTTGTTCAGCATGTTTCGCACCAGGAATCACCACATCTAACGCTGGACGCGTTAAGTAGAATGCTAGAACCACATTAGCAATAGATGTGTTATGAGCTTCCGCAATGCCTTGTAATTGTTTCACTCGTCGAACATTATCATTAAATACTTCCGGTTGGAAATCACGGCGAGGTACACGATGATCATCAAACGTTTGATTTTCCTCATACTTCCCAGCTAAGATGCCTGATGCTAACGGGAAGTATGGTATAAATGTAATATTATTTTCAGCTGCATATTTCATGACTTCTTCATTTTCTCGATGTAATAAGTTGTACTCTAATTGCACTACATCGACATAACCATCTTTATTCGCTTCCTTAAGTTGTTCTAATGAGAAGTTAGACACGCCAATTGCTTTAATCTTGCCTTCATCTTTAAGTTCATTTAATGCAGCAACTGCTTTATCTTTCGGAGTATTTTCATCCGGAAAATGAATGTAGTATAAATCAATATAATCTACTTGAAGGCGTTTCAAGCTATTCTCAACTTGCTGTTTTAAATAATCTGGATCATTATTTTGTACGACTTCATCATTTTCTTTAATAACATGTGAACCTTTCGTGGCAATTTGAACTTGTTCACGAGGATACTCTTGAACTACTTGGCCAACTAATTCTTCAGAACGTTCAGGTCCATAAATATAAGCTGTATCTAGTAACGTAATACCGTTGTCAATTGCTTTACGTACAACATCTTTACCCTGTTCTTCATCTAAATTTGGGTATAAATTGTGACCACCTACTGCGTTTGTACCTAATGCAATTGGAAATACGTGAACATCTGATTTACCTAATTGTACTAAATCTGCCATCTATAATCACTCCTTTATTCTATATAACTACTTATAGTTTACCCATTTTTTATTATGACATTCATATTGACTTTTGATGAGTAATGTATTTTAATGTAACTAATCAAGTTACATTAAAGGCGGTATATTATGAATTTAGAATTCAACATTGCAGTACACGTGCTAAGCTTTCTTACTAAGCATTCCGAAGAACAATTCAATAGCCAGGATTTAGCAGAACTTACCTGTCTTAATCCTGTACAACTAAGACGCGTTACCACTACACTTAATAATCAACAATATATAGATTCAATTCGTGGAAAAGGTGGTGGCTATCGAGCTAATGCGCACACTCCAACCATCACCTTAGATACACTGTATCAACTTTTCGTGTTAGATAAATTACCAACACAACGTATTTTTACTGGTAGCGAAGAAAGCCATTGTACAATCTCTAGAAATATCGCAACCACTATGAATAAATACAAAGAGCAAGAAACTGCACTAGCGCTCAACTTTTATCGTAACTTGACAATTAACGACGTAATTAAAGATACACTTCAGGAGGACACATTAAATGACACATTTTAATTTATTAGTTATTGGTTTCGGTAAAGCAGGAAAAACACTTGCCAAGTACGTGGCATCACAAGGTCAACACGTCGCTTTAGTAGAACAATCCTCAGACAACTTTGGAGGAACATGCATAAACCACGGCTGTATACCCTCTAAAGTACTCGTACATGATGGGATTGACAGCATCGATTTTGACACTGCCTTTTCAAGAAAAAAAGACGTAGTCAGCGCACTAAATAAGAAAAACTATAATAACTTAGCAAATGATACAAACATTGAAGTATTCAATTACAAAGCGCAATTCAAATCTAATACTGAAGTTAATCTACTAGACGAGGATGGTGCTATTGTACATACTTTAACTGCGGATAGCATTGTTGTTAATACAGGCGCAAAATCGAATATTCCATCTATCCCGGGTATCGAAAGTGCTAAACATTTATTTGATTCACAAGGTTTATTGAATATTTCATATCGACCTAAGCATTTAGTAATCATCGGTGGTGGCTATATCGCCTTAGAATTTGCTTCAATGTTTGCTAATTTCAGCTCAAAAGTAACAGTTATAGAACACGGCGAACATATCATGCCACGTGAAGATCAAGACGTGGTTGCACATGCAATTAAAGATTTAGAGGACAAAGGGATTACCTTTGTCACAAATGCAGAAACGCTAGAATTTAAAAATGAAAACAACCAAACGACAATTGTAACTTCTAAAGGCAATTTCTCAGCTGACGCTGTATTGATAGCTACAGGTCGTATACCTAATACTGATTTAGCGCTTGAACAAACTGATGTTGAACTTGGTGAACGTGGTGAAATCAAAGTGAATGAGCACCTTCAAACTTCAGTCGAACATATTTATGCTGTTGGAGATGTCAAAGGCGGACTACAATTCACGTATATCTCTCTGGACGATTTTAGAATTCTAAAATCTACACTATATGGTGACCAATCGCGTACTACACTTAACCGTGGTACAATTCCTTACACTGTCTTTATTGATCCACCATTTTCTCGAGTAGGTTTAACAGCTAAAGAAGCTCAATCTCAAAGCTATAATTATATTGAAAATACATTACTTGTCGCTCAAATTCCGAGACATAAGATTAATAATGACGCTCGCGGCATTTTCAAAGTTATTATCGATAAAGATACTGATTTAATTTTAGGTGCTACACTTTATGGCAAAGAATCAGAAGAAATTATTAATTTAATTAAGTTAGCAATTGATCAACATATACCTTACCAAGTTCTAAGGGATACTATTTATACCCACCTAACTATAGTAGAATCCTTTAATGATTTGTTTAATATTTAAAAATTTTTTATTTATTAAAATACTGTCATACTAGTACTTCAAAAGATATAAATTCAACTTATCAATATTTTTAAAAATAAAAAGCTTTACTTATTAATAAATAACAGTTATAGTTAATCTAACGTAATAAAAGCTCGTGAATTTAAATGTAGTGTGTTTGTCTAGAATACTCTCTTTTTTATAAATGAATTTGTTACAAATATTCGTGCAAAAGCACATGGAGGTATTCTATATGAATAACGGTACAGTAAAATGGTTTAACGCAGAAAAAGGTTTTGGTTTCATCGAAAGAGAAGACGGAAGTGACGTATTCGTACACTTCAGCGGTATCGCTGGTGAAGGTTACAAAACTTTAGAAGAAGGTCAAAAAGTTGACTTCGATATTACTGAAGGTCAACGTGGCGAACAAGCAACTAACGTTGTTGTAATGTCATAGGATTAGACCTAATTAAGCGCTTAGAAGATAAATGTCTTCTAAGTGCTTTTTTTATTACAATAAAAAAGCTACGACAATATTCAGATTAGAATACACTCATAGCTTAAGTTTATAATATAACTTAATTCCTCTATTTTATCGCCTTACGTTTAGCTAATTTCTCTTTTAGCTTTCGATCTTGTTCTTCTTTACGGCGTTTACGTTCCTCATTACGCTTTCTTAGTCGTTCTTCTTCTTCCGGATCTCTTGGTTTTTTTAGCTGAGCTGTGACTTTTTCTAACAATTCGTCTTCAGTAAGCGCAGCAAGTGGTCGATTATTGACGAAGGCAAAGGTTTTTCGACGTCCAGGGCCACAATAAGATTGACAGCCGATTTCAATTTCTGCTTCTGGATCTAATTTTTCTAATTTTCTTTTCAAAGTTTTGATATTTACCGCCTGACATTCATCACATATTAAAAATTTATTTTTCACCTTGCCACCTACCTTTCTATATTGTCGTTTCTATCCTAAATATTGAAGCATATTAATACGAATCAATGAATTTAACTCTAATTATTTTACTCCTTTTACAAGAAAATTCAAGCCTATCATTAAAAGTCATTCTCAGCCGTAACAAAAAAAGAGCAAGACACTGATTCAACATTTGAATTTCGTCCTACTCATTTATTAGTTTATATTATTATTGTCCATGATAAATTTTAAATTTCAACGGTTTAATACCATGTGATGACCATTCATTATAAATACGATTTTTATCAATGCGATTATCAATAATGGCGATACCGCAATCGCCACCGCCAGCACCTGATGTCTTGGCAGCAGCACCATAACGTTCTCCAATATCACATAACATTTTTAAATTTTCAGTTTCAATGTCGACTGTCGCTTCATTATCCATTTGTTGAATAATCATACGATTTTGTCGAATCATTTTCTGAACACCTTTAATATTATTTGTTTTAAACGCATAGATAAGATTTTCAACACATGTATGAGATTGATCAAGGAATCTTCCATAAAAAGAAGGATCTGATTTTAAGCGTTTCACTTCACTTACTAAATGAGGTGATGAAGCAGGCGAACCTGTCCAACCGATTAAGACTTCCATATTTTCTGGGGCCTGTAAAGGTTCAATATGAAGACCCGGCCAATTTTTTTCTAATACTTCATTAACTGATGTTTCTTCCATCTGTTGTTTGACCCAATCGTGATCGAAAGTACTATAAGCTAGCCAGCCACTATATACACTTACAGCTATATCACCACATGAGCTTAAACTTTGTAATCGCATATTAGAAATGACTGCAAGTTTATAAATATATAGGTTAGATAATTGCATATCGTAAAACTCATTTAATGCTTTGACGACTGACACTAAAACTGCCGCACTAGAACCAAGCCCATATTTATTACCTGAAGCATCATCTAAATTACTATCGATTTCTAAATGAAAATGCTTCAATTTGACGTTGCAACTTCTCACATATTGTTCGAAAACTTCAATTGCAGTTACAACATACTTTAATTGACTAGCAGCATTAGCATCGGAGATATCAATTTTATCTTCATTGCGATTAAACGTTACAGGTTCATAATGTAATGTCTTGGAATGAATCGTACCTGTTACTGCATTAGAAGCTTCAATTGAAGCTGTAACAAATCGATCGACCGCAATTAAGACAGACTTATATCCTGGCTCAGTCACTGCATATTCACCTGCTACATAAAGCTTTCCTGGTGCTTTCACCTGAATCATTATATCTCTTCCTTACTTAATTATTTCGACTCCTGATTGGGTAATGTCACTTGTGATGATTTGTGATTGATCAAATTCTTGTAAGAATTTATTTACTATAGCTTGTTGATTTTTCTTTTCAATCAATACTTTAACGTTAGGTCCCGCGTCCATTGTAAAGTAGCAAGGTAACCCCGCTTCTCTACATTCATGAACGATACGCATAGCATTATAACTTTCTGGTACTAAATATGTAAATGGAGGTTGTGCTCCCAAATTAGTTGCATGCATGCGTAAACCATTAGCTTCAATAACTTCACCCATACGCTTGAAATCTTTTTGAGCAATGGCTTCTTTAGTCTCTTTCAAATCTGGTTCAACGTTATCTAACCAATATTGATAAAAACGTGACGTATCACGTGTAAGTGACATACCTGAACGACTGGATACCTTTTTAGATTTGTTATTGATAACAACAAAAATCATAGCAAGTTCATTTTCCCAGCCATCCGCTTCAACACGGTGTGCAAACGAAGATTCATCGTCATGTCCCTTTTCCCATTCAGCAAATCCACCATAAATACTACGAGATGCTGAACCAGATCCACGACGCGCTAAACGTGAAAGATCTTTATCAGACAAACCTAATTGTAGAGCTTCATTACACGCACCAGCTAATGCAGCATATGCACTTGCTGACGAAGCTAATCCTGCAGCTGTTGGAACAAAATTCCCACTTTCAATAAGCGCATGTTCTGAAATCCCAGCTTCTTTACGAATCATTTCCATATAACGTTTAATCTTAGCGCTTTCCTTAGCGTTTACAGCTTCCCCGTTAAGAATCAACTGATCTTCTGTTAATGTTTCATCAAATGTTACACGCGTTTCAGTGTAAAAACGGTCTAGTGTAACTGACAAACTGTTATTCATTGGTATGATTAATGCCTCATCAGCTTTACCCCAATATTTAATCAGTGCAATATTCGTATGTGCGCGTGCTTTACCACTCTTTTTCAATGGTTTATCCTCCTAACTTCTCAATCCATGTATGTTGTGCACCAGCTTTTTCAACTGCAGCGACAATATTCTTAGCTGTTTGCAATTCTTTAGCTAAGATAAGCATACTACCACCACGGCCACCACCTGTTAGTTTGCCAGCAACTGACCCATTCTCTTCTCCTAAGCGAAGAAACATTTCTATTTTGTCATGACTCACAGTCAATGTTCTCAAGTCATCTTGACATTGATTAAAGATTGTAGCTAATTGATCAAAACTATGATGCTCAATCGCTTCACTTGCTGAATACACTAAAGAACCAATATGTTCAACAACTTGCATATAATTCTTATCATTATCACACAATTGATGCACATCTTCGACTGCTTGTTTAGTAGAACCTTTAACACCTGTATCGATAACTACCATATAACCATCTAAATCTAAGGTCTTTAATATTTCAACTTCGCCCTGTTGATACCAAACAGGTTGATTCGTAACGATAGTCTTAGTATCTATACCGCTTGGTTTACCGTGAGCTATACGTTCTGCCCAGTCTGCATTTTCTAATAATTCTTTATCAGTTAGTGGTAAACCTAAATAATCATAGCTTGCTCTTATGAAAGCGACAGCAACGGCTGCACTTGATCCTAAACCTCTAGATGGTGGTAAATTTGCTTGAATTTTAATTAATAATGGCTCTTCTACCTTTTTATTCTCTACGAAATGTCCAATTAAAGATTTCAAATGTTCTGGCGCATCATAAAGTGGTCCATCATAGACATCACTTTGTATCGCTGAGTAATTACCTTTTTCCAAACTTTCGATTAAGACTTTTACCTTTCCTGAAGTAAACGGAATCGCAATTGCAGGTTCACCAAATGTTACCGCATGCTCCCCGATTAATATTATTTTGCCGTTAGACTCCCCATAGCCACGTTGTACCATGATATCTCACCTTTAATATTCTTTCTGAAAAATTATTTTCGAGGTCAGTGGATATACTTATCATGCATATATCCTAAATCTTCCAACTCTATAAATGCCTATGTCAATTTCTATTTAAATTACTGACCTTTTATCGTAGTGTGTACGCAAATTAACTTTATAATTGCATGTCATAGTCTATCCACATTTTTTGCAACCTTTTTCGACTTGAATAAAAGATAGACTCAGTTAATTTAACTTTAAAACTTAAAAATATTTATACCCTAAAATTAAAATCCCTAACATACTGCCATGTTAGTCTTTTAATTAAGATGGCCTTAGTTCTTGATCAATTTCCACCATCAATATATTAAAATGATACACAATCTACATCGTTTTGATATTAATCCACCTAAACTATATTACTATAAAAAGTAATAGGAATATAGCAATTTATAATAAATTTGATATATAATTCCCCCAAAATTTACATTATTTCAAATGAAAAGGGAGTAGAACAGAAATAATATTTTCTCAGAATTTATTTCGTTGTAACCCCAGCTTGCTTAGCCTGTAGAATTTCTTTAGGAAATTCTCTTTGCTGGGGCCCCGAACCCCAGCTTGCTTAGCTTGTAAAATTTCTTTAGGAAATTCTCTTTGCTAGGGCCCCGAACCCCAGCTTGCTTAGCTTGTAAAATTTCTTTAGGAAATTCTCTTTGCTAGGGCCCCGAACCCCAGCTTGCTTAGCTTGTAGAATTTCTTTAGGAAATTCTCTTTGCTGGCGCCCCGCCTACCAGGCAAGGATGACTAGGTTTGAAAAAACGCTTGACTCAAGCGCATTTTCAAACCAGTCAGCTACTGACAACATGATAAAGTAGGCTGAGACATTTTATTTTGTCCCAGCCTCTTTAACTGTATCAAATTTTCAATTTTAAAAGTTGTTTCACGCTTAATTAGATTCTATTGAACGATTCATCTTCTCATTACGATCTATCATCTTGTCGAAGTAACCTTCATAACGTGTCCATTCATCTTCAGTGATTGAATCCATATTCAGATTGCCACCTAAATCTTTAATAGCGTGTAATAATTGGAACATCACATCTTGGACTTTAATATCTCGCCCAAATAACGTTTCCAGTGATGCCATACATTCCGGTTGTATATCCGGATATTTAAATTTGGTTACTTCACCTTTAAGTGCATGTTCATAGAAGACACGCATCATTTCCGCGCGTTCTGAACCTGATCCTTCAACACAAAGGTATATTTGCACTGCAATGCCACCACGTACACGACGCTGTGAAATGCCGGCAAACTTTTTACCATCAATGCTTAAATCAAATTTTCCTGGGCAATATGAGTGCTCAATCTCTCGTGTATCAATCTCTACATCTTCATTTTCAAACATTTTGCAAATCAATAAATACATTACTGTAAATGCTTCATCAATTGTCGTTTCCGTTTGACCTTTGAAAATAAGTGAGATATTTAATACTCCTTGATCTAACACGACACCGAGCCCCCCCGAATTCCTCACAATTGCGTTATAACCTATTTCATCAGTTAAATATTGAATACCATCTT
Organism: Staphylococcus sp. MB377; assembly: GCF_001922505.1. Taxonomy (NCBI): domain Bacteria; kingdom Bacillati; phylum Bacillota; class Bacilli; order Caryophanales; family Staphylococcaceae; genus Staphylococcus; species Staphylococcus sp. MB377. The sequence continues at coordinate 75,162 of NZ_MAON01000062.1, forward strand.
TAAGAAATGGTAAACGCGAATCATGAATACCGAGAATAACGGTATGTTGGTGAATCCATGTTCTGATCACATTGCATGATAAATCTTTACCTACGCTTTCTGAAAACGTATCGTCAAAAGCAAATGATTGCATTGGCGCTAAACCGGACGAATGATCTACATAGCGCCAATCGATATCATTAAAGTATTTACTCGCTAAGTCCATTATTGTAATGTTTGAGCAGCTGTAATGATTGATAATTTATAAACGTCTTCAGTTGAGCAACCGCGTGATAAGTCGTTAACAGGTGAGTTTAAACCTTGTAATACAGGACCAACTGCGTCAAAACCACCTAAACGTTGAGCAATTTTGTATCCAATATTACCTGCTTCTAAACTTGGGAATACAAAGACATTTGCATTACCTTGGATTTTAGCGCCTGGCGCTTTTTTTTCAGCTACTGAAGGTACAATAGCAGCATCAAATTGGAATTCACCATCAATTACAACGTCTGTTAAGCCTTCAGATTCTACTTTTTCTTGAGCTAATTTAACTGCATTTGCTACTTTATCAACATCGTCAGATTTAGCTGAACCTTTAGTTGAGAAGCTTAACATAGCAACACGTGGGTCCATGCCGAAGCTTTTAGCTGATTTCGCACTTTCAACTGCGATTTCTGCTAAATCAGATGATTCTAATGTTGGGTTAATTGCACAGTCACCGAATACATATTGTTGGTCATCTTTAATCATAAAGAAGATACCAGAAGTTTTAGATACGCCTGGTTTCGTTTTAATGATTTGTAATGCAGGGCGAACAGTATCTCCAGTTGAATGTGCTGCACCACTTACTAACCCGTCAGCATGATCAGCGTAAACTAACATCGTACCGAAATAGTTAACGTTATTTAATAATTCATCAGCTTGTTCTTCAGTTGCTTTACCTTTACGGCGTTCAACGAATGATTTAACTAATTCTGGTTTTAATTCGCTTGTAGATGGATTAATGATTTCGATGTCTGAAACATCTAATCCTTTATCTTTAGCTAATAAGTTGATTTTGTCATAGTCACCTAAAACTACAGGTGTTACATAGTCAGTTGCTTGTAATTGTGTAGCAGCTGTTAACACACGCTCATCTTCACCCTCAGGTAATACGATTTTGACATTTTTTCCTGAAAGTTTTTCTTGTAATACATCTAATAAACTAGACATAATGCCCTCCTAAATAATTTCATAATAATATTTTGCACTCTAATTATACTGTATTTATAGTGATATTTCCATTTCACTAATTTGTAATCATTTAAGTATGTTTACTAATTCTCTTTATGATAAAATTTAGTCTGTATTAAATAATAATAATCAATTTTGAAGGAGCGATACACATGAGTGAAGCAGCTGAAACTTTAGATGGTTGGTACAGTCTTCATTTATTTTATGCTGTAGATTGGGCAACACTTAGACTAGTGCCTGAGGATGAACGTGAAGCTATGATCAATGAATTCAAGACATTCATTAACGATAAAGCTAGTGCTAGAGAACAACAAGCTGGCGACTATGCGCTATATAATATTACAGGTCAAAAAGCTGACATTCTATTATGGTACTTACGTCCAGAAATGAAAGAACTTAATGAAATTGAAAATGAACTCAATAAACTTCGTATTGCTGATTTCTTTATTCAAACATACTCATACGTATCAGTGATTGAATTAGGTAATTACTTAGCAGGTAAGTCTGATGAAGATCCATATCAAAACCCACATGTTAGAGCGAGACTATATCCTGAATTACCTAGAACAGAGTATATTTGTTTCTATCCAATGGATAAACGTCGTAATGAGACTTATAACTGGTATATGTTACCAATGGAAGAACGTAAGAAATTAATGTATAACCATGGTATGATTGGTCGACAATATGCAGGTAAGATCAAACAATTCATCACAGGGTCAGTTGGTTTTGATGACTTTGAATGGGGCGTAACTTTATTCTCTGATGATGTACTACAATTCAAGAAAATTGTATACGAAATGCGTTTTGATGAGACAACTGCTAGATATGGAGAATTTGGTGGTTTCTATATTGGTCACATCTTAAAAACAGATGATTTCGAACACTTTTTTGCTATTTAAACTTTCTATTATATAAATCTATTTTGTGATATTCATAACTTGTTCCCTTCTAAGCTTGCTTGAACATGGCTTTGAAGGGAACTTTTTATTTATAGAAATAAATTGATAATGGAACTCTAATGTGTCTCTAACAAAGATGACGTGCCAAACTTTATAAATGCCCACAATATCTTATTTTGATAATAGTTTAATAAACGAATATTTAGGGAATAGCTATCAATCGCCACATTTAAATAGGTTTTAAAACAACGATAACCTGAGGCACTTACTATGCCTCAGGCTATTATAGTGTAGTATGTGTTTTGGGAGAACTTAATTACTACTCTGAACATTAACAACTATGGAAATATTGTCGCTACCCAATATTATTCATAAATTGCTAACTAATTATTATTTAACCAAATTGTAATATTTTGAAACATTATAGAATGAGTTTGTATATTTTTTTATTTTAAATGTATTGCAACATTATACTATAACGATTAATGTACACTCTTTTTAATATTTTAACATTTAATTGTTATAGTTTCTTCATTTTAAAGCGCGGATTTTCTAGACATTTGTTATACACAAACATACTTAATGTGTGAGATTCTTTTTATAAGAGTGAATCAGAGCTTAGAAACTTTTAATATAAGCGTGCTTACTTCAATTAGCTACTTTAATTTTGTATCATAAACCTAAAAGACTTTTATATCTTAGACTCATTGACTATAATTATGAGTACATCTTAACGAATGGTGATGAAATGGATAATACACAAATACACGAAAATGCAGATGAAAAATTAATTAAAGACGTTGTCATGATGGCTGGACGCATATTATTGGAGTCCGGTGCTGAAGGTACACGTGTTGAAGATACAATGACACGTATTGCACGTAAATTAGGCTATCCTGAGAGTAATAGCTTTGTTACCAATACTGTTATTCAATTTACATTACATAATGAATCTTATCCTCGAATTTTTAGAATTAATTCACGTGACACGAATCTCATTAAAATTTCTCAAACAAATGAAATCTCTCGCTTAATCACAAAAGGTGCAATTACACTAGAAGAAGCTAAATTAAAACTTGAGAATATATATGTTGCTAAACGTGATAGTAGTTTACTATTCAAGGGAATTGCTGCTGCCATTATTACTATTAGTTTCCTATATTTACAGGATGGTAAACTTGTCGATGTTATCACTGCATTGTTAGCGGGTGGCTTAGGTTATCTTGTAGTTGAAATACTAGATAGACGTTTACATGCGCAATTTATTCCAGAATTTTTAGGGTCACTCGTTATTGGAATTATATCAGTACTTGGTCATTATTTATTACCCACAGGTGATCTTGCAACAATTATTATTGCCTCTGTAATGCCTATTGTTCCTGGAGTACTTATAACAAATGCCATTCAAGATCTATTTGGTGGACACATGCTTATGTTTACAACGAAGTCCTTAGAAGCACTCGTCACTGCTTTTGGTATTGGCGCTGGCGTTGGCTCAGTTTTAATCTTAGTTTAGGAGTGGGAATGAATGTTTTGGATATTAAACTTAATTTTTAGTTATACCGCTTCACTTTTTTTCTGTGTGATCTTCGATGCGCCTAGGAAACTCTATCTCTCTTGTGGATTTGTAGGAGCATGTGGTTGGATGGTTTACATTCTTTTTTATCAAGGTTTAAACACACATACGATCTACTCAAGTTTCTTCGGAAGTTTAGCGTTAGGTTTAATTAGTCACTATATGGCTCGTACAAAGAGAGAACCGGCAATTATCTTCATGGTACCTGGAATTATTCCTCTTGTACCTGGTGGTCTAGCGTTCGATGCTACTAAGAATTTAGTACTATTAGACTTTAGTAAAGCGATTAATACAATGCTTGAAGTAACACTCATTGCTGGCGCCATTGCGCTCGGCTTATTATTTGCAGACCAAATTTCTAAAATTATATTATCTGGTTTTGCAAGAACACGAAAAAGAATATAACATCATTTATACTATTCTTGATATTAGAAAAGCGCGTGGCTCCCTAGAGCCCGCGCTTTTTAAAGTTAAATTATTTATAAGTATCATCTACCATATCTTCAACTTCTTTTTCAGAACGATTTAAAATTAATCGACTTAATTCATCATTATCCATTCGCTTCAATTTAGGATAACGGATAACGAAGAAAATCAGTCCAATTACTAACCATCCACCTAAGGCAATATATGACGGCATTGAAAGCGATGCTGGTGATCCAGGCACTAACAATAACAGAAGGAAAATAAATGATACAATCGAACCAAAAATGGCAAATGTCTTATAAACAGGTCCGTACGTATTACTTTCTTTATTAAAACTGAACAACTTAGCTGCAGATAAACATGTAATAAAATAAGCAATTGATACGCCAGTTGACGACATATCAACAATCCATGTTAATGCAGTACGACCTAACCAAGGTGCAATTAATGTAATAGCTACTAAAAAGATAATCGCTACATATGGTGTCTTATATTTAGAATGCAATTTACTAAAAGCTGTTGGCATAATGCCTGAACGCCCCATTGAGAATAACAATCGACTTGCACTCATTAAAAATCCATTTAAACCTGTAAATATACCCATGATAATCGCTATAGCTAATATACCTAAACCAATATAACCAAATGCTGACTGTGTTTCAGCACCTGTTACCCATAAGTTACCATTTAAACTTGCATTATTAGTACTTAACCAACCTGTGTATAAAATCATTACGACATACGTCAGTGACGCTGCCAACAAACTATACACTATCAATTTAAATGTCTTATTAGGTGAAAAGTTAAATTCTTCTGCAGTTTGAGGAATGTTGTCAAAGCCAACATACGCCCAAGGCGCTACTGACACAATCATAATTATAGATGTGAACCAACCTGATTTAGGATTAGCTAATGGTTGTAAATTCTCAAATGTAAAATTATTTCCAAAGAACGAACCGAAAAACATAAGCAACACAACAATAACCATAGCTACGCAAAAGTAATATTGCAATGAACCTGATACACTTGCACCACGGATTGCTACTAGCATAAAGACAAGCAATAACACAGTGGCAATAATGATTTCGGTTATGTAAACGTCCCATCCTGCAATCGTGTATAACTTCCCATTATTCAACAAATCTGGAAGTAGGAATTTTACTAATAAACTAAATGCCGTTGCATTAAGTGCAACAACACATACATAACCAAATGTTAAAAACCATGATGAGAAGAAACTAACGTATCTACCAAAACTTAAGTAACTAAATGCAAAGGCGCCACCTGAAACTGGAAATTTTTCTACCAAAGCCCCATAACTTACTGCAATGAGTATCATTAATAATGCACCAATTACGATACCTATAGAAGCAGCAATTGGACCAGATTGCTTAATCCAATCTCCAGGTAAAATAAAAGCACCCCAACCTATACATGAGCCATAAGCAATAGCCCAAACAAACTTTTCAGAGAGGTTCTGTTTCAAATCGCCTCTATCTATATCCTGATTTTGATTATTTTTACTCATAAAATAAACTCACCTCAGATATGCTATATACCCAAAAGGTGAGTTGTTTAATCTATACTATTGACACAATATAAGTGCTTTACAATTTTAAATAAAACTAATAAATTTGATAAATTATGTTAAATTTTAACCTACAAATTTAAATGTAGAGATAATAAGCATTAACCAACCCGCGATGAATAATAAACCACCAATTGGCGTAATCGCTCCTAAGATACGGATTTGTGTTAAAGCTAATATATATAACGAACCACTAAAAAACACCACACCTAGGAAGAGGAGCCAACCTGCCCAATTCACATTAATAGATGTTGTACCACTAATAACACCAATTATGATTAATCCTAATCCATGGTACATTTGATAATTCACTGCTTTTTCCCATACTGACATATATTTGTCCGATAATTTACCTTCAAGACCATGTGCACCAAATGCCCCAGTACCAACTGACATCATTGTACATAGCGCACCTAGTATTATAAATAATTTCATCATATACACTCATTCTCCTCATTCAGTTTAAAAATCAAATATTGATTCACCATTACCAATTTCATCATCCGTTACCATTGTATTAGATGGCAAACTATTATTCTGTGACGATTTCATTGAATCTGGAACTTTTCCACCCATCGCCTCAATTTCTGCAGCAGTCACTTTGGATTTACCTTGTGACGATGATGTGTTTGAACTTTGATTTACTTTTGATAATGACGTAGTCATAGTATTTGTAAAATCCTGACCTTGTGATTTTGATGACGCTGTCTTACTTACGTCATTAGCATATATCGATGTTAATGTATGAATCGCATACATATGTTTTTCGAATTGTTGCTCGTTAGTAGCTTCATCAGCTTGCACTAACTCATGTTCAATTAATTGAATCACTTGCGCTCTATTCATTTAAGCCTCCCCATTCTCGCACCAACTGATAGGTGATTTACCTTTAGATACTAAATAATCATTAGTTTTTGAATATGGTTTAGAACCAAAGAACCCACGATAAGCCGATAACGGACTTGGATGTGGCGATTTAATAATATAGTGTTTTGATGTATCAATTAATTTAATTTTCTGTTGTGCAGGCTTGCCCCATAATATGAATACAACATCATCACGATGTTTCGAAATAGTTTGAATCACTTCATCTGTAAATGTTTCCCATCCAATATCCTTATGCGAGTGTGCTTGTCCTTGTCGAACCGTCAGAACAGTATTTAATAACAAGACACCTTCACGAGCCCAATCTTGTAAATGTGGTGATGTCCGATGACACCCGATATCATCTTCCAATTCCTGATACATATTTCTCAAAGAAGGTGGGAATTTAGCATTAGGTTGCACAGAAAACGCTAAACCATGAGCTTGATTCGGTCCATGATAAGGGTCTTGACCTAATATAACCACTTTCACATCTTCAAAAGGTGTTAAATCAAAGGCTTGATAAATATTGTCTCTATCTGGATAAATGGTTTGTGTTGTATATTCTTTTTCTAAAAAATCGTGCATCTTTTTGAAATCGTGTCGTTCCGTAATATCATGAAATATTTCTGACCATTCCATCATTTTCACCTCAAGCCATATTTTAACATAATGCTAACCTAATCAGTTATTGATTTTATCCATTACTTCAAGCTAGCACGTAGTCTGATAAACGTGATATTATAAGACATAGATTAGAAATTGTCGGGAGTGAATTTACATGGCTTTAAAAAAAGTATTAACAATTGCAGGTTCAGATACAAGTGCGGGAGCTGGTATGCAAGCTGACCTTAAAACATTCCAAGAATTAGACACATACGGCATGGTCGCTTTAACAGCTGTTGTAACAATGGATAAGGAAACTTGGTCTCATGATGTGACACCACTTCCAATGGATTTATTTGAAAAGCAACTTGAAACAGCGATTTCAATTGCTCCAGATGCTGTTAAAACTGGCATGCTAGGTACTCAAGAAATCATTAAACGTGCTGGAGAAGCATTTGAAGAGTCAGGCGCACAATATTTCGTAGTAGATCCTGTTATGGTATGTAAGGGTGAAGATGAAGTACTTAACCCAGGAAATACTGATGCAATGATTGAATATTTATTACCAAAAGCAACTGTTGTGACACCTAACTTATTTGAAGCAGGCCAACTTTCTGGTTTAGGTAAATTAACTTCAATCGAAAACATGAAGAAAGCAGCAGACATCATCTTTAATCAAGGCGCTCAAAACGTCATTATTAAAGGTGGTAAAGCGTTAGATCAAGATAAATCTTACGACTTATACTATGACGGTAATACGTTCTACCAATTAACAACAGATATGTTCCAACAAAGCTACAACCACGGTGCCGGTTGTACATTCGCAGCCGCTACAACAGCATACTTAGCTAATGGTAAATCACCTAAAGAAGCTGTTATTAGTGCCAAAGCATTTGTTGCTTCAGCAATTAAAAATGGCTGGAAAATGAATGACTTCGTAGGTCCAGTAGATCATGGTGCCTATAATCGTGTTGAACACATCGATGTAGACGTAACAGAAGTTTAATAGTAAACACTTAATTTTTATAAACTCAAATTAACCTCCTCAATAAAGTCTTTATTAAGACCATTCATTGAGGAGCTATTTTATTTAAGTCATTCACATTAATTTAGGCTTATTATAAATTCTAGGTATTAAGTCGTAGAAAGTGATAGGCTATACGTTGTATTCAAAGTTGGTACCTTGGACTCATGTTTTTATTTTAAAATTACTTTACTATATTAAGTGTAGAGAGACAAAGGAGGAATTACACATCATGATTATCTACAAGCAAAATATAGAGAATGGTATCCCAATGTACGAAATCATTACGAAAACCTTCAAGACAATTACGGTAAAATTTGATGAAACGTTTAACAAGAATGAAATCTATAAATTGCTCTCTCTACTAGAAAATGACCTTGATAACATGAAACTAAGTTATTAAGTCATTTGTACAACACGAAGTACAGTAAAAGTGTTTTCCAAATTGAGAATTCAAACAGATGAATTATTCCCAAAATTGATTTTAAAGTTCTTATGCCCCCTAATACTATAAGTAACTTTATAAGTCATTAATCATTCCTAAACTCACCTTATTTAAATAGCGTCGATGTTAGACGAGGATTGTCCCCCCTCGTATGCTTAGAGAGTAACTTTAAGCTTTGCTAACATTTACGCTATATTTTTACGTCGCTAATTATTTATAGTACTTCTATTTAAAGTTAAATGAATTAAAAAACGCATTGATGCGAACGTGCATCAATGTGTTTAATTGATAATTATTATGCGTTTTTATTATTTCTTAACTTTAATCCACCATAATGCTTTTTTAGGATTTGATTCATAAAATTCTAAATCCTTTTTATTGTCAACATTAGGATAAGAACCTTTAAGTGATTTGCCTGCTGTACTTACATGCAGTACCGCAATCACAATAAAGCCGATAATACTAATAGCAGTTAAATAATACGCTGGTGCGTAAATGTTACCAGTTGATTCAACTAACCATGAGTTAACTAACGGTGTTGTACCACCAAATAGTGAAACCGAAATATTAAATGTAACTGCTAATGTACGATATCTAATATGTGTAAAGAACATTGTTGGTAATGAACCAGGCATTGTTGCTTCGTAGGTTGATAAGAAGAAACCTAAAATAAACACACCAAGTATAATGAATGGTAATGATTTTGTATTGAGTAAACTAAATGCCACAATACTTAATAGTGTAAGACCACCAGTACCAATCAAAAATACTTTCTTCTCACCAATTTTATCCGCTAATTTACCGAAGAATAATGCTAACGGAATCATTACTGCCATAACACATGTAATTAACACACTTGTAGTTGTTTCATCAATTTCAACAATTTGTCCTAAGTATGTTGGTAAATAAGCAGTAACTGTATAGTTAGTTACATTGAAGAATACAACTGCTACGAAACATACTAAGATATCTTTAAAGTAATAACAAATAATTGTAAAGAATCCTATGTTATCACGTGCTGGTGTTTCTACATCATTTTCATAGATTGGAGATTCTTCAAGTTTACGACGTAAATAAAGTCCAAATAAACCAAGGAATAAACCTAATATAAATGGAATTCTCCAACCCCACGCTTCCATTTGTGCATCACTTAAGAAGAAACTTAATAATGCGATCATAATTGAAGCTGCGATATAACCCGATAAAGTTCCAATTTCAAGACCACTACCTAAACTATTACGCTTCTTATCTGGTGAAATTTCAGCAATATATGTCATTGCTCCAGCATATTCATCACCAGTAGAAAATCCTTGTAATATTCTAGCGAGCAGTAAGAGCGCTGGTGCCCATAATCCTATCATATCGTAGTTTGGTAAAACACCTATCGTTAATGTTGATAAAGCCATTAAAATAATAGTCGTCGTCAATACAACTTTACGACCGTACTTATCACCAATGATTCCAAACACTATCCCACCTATTGGTCGTAATAGGAAGGCAATTGCTAATGTTGCAAATGTAAATATTTGTTAAATCTGTGGGTTTTGTACTGGCGAAAAAAATTCGCTCCGATATATGCCGTAGTGTACGCATAGACACCAAAGTCGAACCATTCCATGGCGTTACCAATACCCGTGGCAAATACAGTTTTCTTCGCTGTTTGCCCATCGACCATGTTAATTCTATCTTTTTTAAAATCCATGACCTGTAACGCTCCTTCTATTTATGTTACATAATTATACAGACCTAATGAATGTTGTCAAATTACTAAAAATTTTATGAATTTCAAAAATACAATATTATTCATTTTACAGAATTTAACAACCTTCTTTTTGTACACGCTTACATAATTTTAATAAAAACAAAAAAGTTATAATTAAAAATTAATAATTTTATCAATTTCTAATTATAACTAGTTTTACCCCATTAACTTTATTCGAAACAATAATCCGTTCGTTTTCAACCACTTCAAAATCTATTAATTCATTGATATCAGTGGTTTGAACATACTTAACTTTATAGCTAGCCCATTGATCATCCATCATAGAAAATACCTTTTCAACAATTAATTGTCCCGGAACGATATACTCATGAATCGGATTTTCGTCATCTACAATTGCTAAATACTGTTCTACTATTTTCCTATTAAAAACCATATATTCCATCCTCTGAAATAAACGTTTGTTCGATAATCATACATATTTTATTATTTTTATTAATTTCCAATTTAAAAATAAAGCGGTTAAATCGCTTTACTTTTTCAGATTTTTTATGCGTTAAATATGCACAATATTGTATATCACTTTCTAAATTTTCAAACATTTCAACATTAGTACGTACTAATCGTATTGCTTCACCTTTAAAGATTTGAAACATTTTAAATTTAGGCCATAACTTTGCACACATTAGCGGTGGTACTGTGCCGTCATATTCCTTCCCTATTACACTACAATAAATTCGGACATCCTCGGAATGAAACTTAAACTCTCTTGTTTCATTGGCGCCACTTTTCAAAGAGTACTGCATTTCCTATACCTCCTCCTATACCCATCGTAGCAATTCCATATTGCCAATTAGGTAAGTTTAATAATCTAGCAACTAATGCCGCGCCACTAGCACTATATGGATGTCCAGTAGCAATCGCACCTCCCCATTGATTTACTTTGTCCAAACCTAAATGCAACTCATTTATAGATGCCAGCACTTGAGAACTAAATGCTTCGTTCAGTTCAATGGCTGATATATCTTCAATATTTAATTTCTGCCTTTTCAATAATTGAGAAACTGCGGGTACTGGACCTATCCCTAATAAGGTTGGATCCACACCTGTTGTAACAGCATCTCTATACAACATTCCCCATTTAATCCCCATTGCCACAGCCATTTCCTTTTCCATAATTAAAGCTATTCCGGCGCCATCATTCTTCATGCAACTATTACCAACTGTAACTGTACCATTTGGTAATATTGGACGTAATCTGTGTAAACGCGCCTCAGTCAGATTTGGCTTTAAACTTTCATCCCTATCAAACAACGCTCCTTTAATTGTAAGAGGAACAATCTCACGATTAATATCACCATTATTAAAATGCGTTGCCACAAACCGATGACTACGTGCTGCAAATAAGTCTTGATCATTACGAGATATATTATAATGTTGCGCGACATTCTCAGCTGCTTCTATCATGCTTGGATCTTGACCTTCAGGTGCAAATGATGCACGCTCAAAAAATTGTGGTAATTGCATTTCATAGACAGATTGAGGACGCTTAATTTTCCATGGTGCACGACTTGTACTCTCTACGCCACCAGCAATGAACACTTTCCCAGCCTCACATTGCACCATTCGACACGCATAAATGATACTTTCTAAACCCGAGCCACATTGACGGTCTAAAGTTATGCCAGGAATTCGATGATTTAACCCGGCTTCTAGTAACGACTTTCTCGCAACATTACCACCATTCCCTACAACATTACCTAATACAACATCATCCACTTGATCCATTACTTCAGGAAATGTTTGCTTCAAATTTTGAAAAAGTGGTAACAACAGCGCTTCAGGTTCTAAATGTCTTAACGCACCACCATATTTACCAAACGGTGTTCTTTTAGCCCATATTACAACTGCTTCTTTCATACTTTAAACGCTCCCTCTAAATATAATGTTTGAACAGTGTTACGTGCTACTTTGCCACTATTGGTAAATGGCAAATCTTTTACCCTTACAAGCTTTGAAGGAATTTCATATCTTGATAACGTTTGTCGTAAATACCGTCTCAATGTCTTATAATCAAGTTCTTGATTTCCTACATAAATTAATACTGCAATTTCTCCAAATCGTCTATGTGGCTCACCAACGACAACCGCTTCTTCAATTCCATCTAATGATTTCACTTGCTGTTCTATTACATTAGGATATATATTTTTACCCCCAATAATAAGTCGGTCACTTTTACGACTTACTAAATAAAGTTGATTATTTTGTATGTATGCATAATCTCCGGTTTCAATCCAGCTATGAGGTTGCACCACTTCAACATCGACATACCCTGAATAAATCATATTACTTTGAACCTTCAATAAACCTATTTTCCGATTATCTTGCGCTTCAAGTTTAATTGAAACATTAGGAAATACTTGACCAACAGAGTTAGTTGGTGATGTTTGATTAAAGTTATACGTAATAAAACTTGCTTCAGATGTTCCAAAAAATTCAATTATATTTGCGTTTTTAAATTGTTGGGACACGGTTTTAAACAATGATTCTGACAGTTTCGCACCACTACAAAATATAGATTTAATGTGTGTGATAGTCGTATCTACATTCAGTAATTGATGCAACATGGTTGGTACAAGAAAAAGCGCGATATTAGAATGTTGTTCATTTAATATGGAAATGAATCGTTTTGCATCAAATTGTCGTTGTCCAATGAAAGTTCTACCTGAATATAATGCGAAAATACATGTATATAACGATAACGAATGTGCGAGTGGACCTGGTGCAGCGAGAGCTTTTTCATAGTTATATATAAGTTTTTCATTTTCAACATAAGATGCAATCCATGAATGTTCGTTACGATAATAAGCTTTAGGTAAGCCAGTAGTGCCAGATGTATATCCAATATGTAACAAGTCATCCACTTTTAATTGCTCACTTATATATTTATCATATGTACCAAATGATGTTGTACGTTTAAACTTTCCGACAGCAGTCGTTATATATTCAATATGATAATTTTCTATAAGTTTATCAATAGTGTCGCGTGACCATTTGTTATCTAAAAAACATGGAACTCCATCCATCATTAAAATAACAAAATAATTTGTGATATTTACTATTGGAGAGTCACTTAATAGTGCCACCCTACTTCCAAGCTTAAATTTTGGTGAATTCAAAGTGCAATCACATATTTTTTGGTATAAACTCTCATAATTTACAATTTCATCATCGATTTGCAGTGCTATGGATTGAGGCTGAACCTTAGCGTAATATTCAAGTCGCTTTATGATTTCTAGCATGATATGACCTCTTCCGTACTTAAATGTTAACTTCACTTTATATTATGTTAACATTATTTTTAATATAACTCACTTGCTATTACATTAAGAATTTTCCATAAAAGCGATATGTCATTTATTAATCTATTAAAAAATCCAATCGATGCCTTTTAAGGGAATCGATTGGATTAAATAAATACTATTTATTCTAAATTAGCATGATTATTTTGCATTTCTTCTTCACTTATATCAAATGTTTCCATTAAGCCCAGAACCACGCTATCTAAGAACAATAATGATGATTGTTCAAATAAGCTTCCTAATGGTTGTTCAGACCCTTCAACATTGTGTTTTGTGCCAGCTGGTAACTCAATTACTGTTTCAGCTAACTCACCAATTGGAGAATCAGGGCTGGTTGTTAATAATACAACTTTAGCACCTAATGATTGTGCTTTTTCAGCTAATAAGCGTAAATGTTCAGTTGAACCCGAACCAGATAAAATAACAAATAAATCGTGTTCTTTAATAGAAGGTGTGGTTGATTCACCTACTACAAATGCTTCTTTACCAAGTTGATTGAGTCGCATAGCAAAACTATTTGCCATAAATCCTGAACGGCCCTTACCTGCAGTGAAGATTCTTTGCGCACCATTTACATCATTTGCAAAGCGGTCATATTGTTCATCTTGAACATGAGATAACGTATGATCTAATTCTTCAAGAATTAATTTGTAATTAGTAAATTGAGACATAATTACTTACCTTCAATCGCTTCACGACATTGTTTAGCAGCTTCTACAGGATCATCAGCATTAGCAATACCGCCACCAACGATAACTAAGTCAGGTTGTTCTGCAACAATATCTTTAATTGTGTCTGGTTTAATACCACCAGCTACAGCAACTTTAGAATTCTTAATGACAGATTTAACAGTACGTAAACTGTCTAATGGTGATTGACCTTCTGCTTGTAAGTCATATCCAGTGTGTACTGCAATATAGTCAGCACCCATTTCATCTAATTCTTTTGCACGTTTTTCTAAATCTTGTACCGCAATCATATCAACTAATAATTGTTTATCATGTTTATGTGCTTCTTCAACTGCCGCTTTAATTGAAGCGTCTTCAGCCACACCTAAGATTGTTACAACATCTGCACCAAATTTAATTGCTTGGCTTACTTCATAGTCTGCTGCGTCCATAATTTTAAGGTCAGCTAATACTTTAGCGTTGTTAATATTTTCATCTAAATGTTGAACTGCTGGTAAACCTTCGTTGATTACGATTGGCGTACCAATTTCTACGATATCTACATATTCCTCAACTTTTTTAGCTAATTCTGCTGCTTTCTCTTTGTTTAATAAATCGATTGCTAATTGTAATTCCAATGCAAACATCCTTTCATTACTAAAGTGATATATCTTCAGTTCTTATATTATCTTTCACGTTCATTTGTCTACCCGTCTTATAAATTTTTAAACAATACTCCTAAACCTAACAATTTACTCACTAATCTCATATAATACTTACAGTAAATCAACTCTTTAAAGGTATAATTACCACTTTTTCTTAATAAATTGAGCAGAGATGTACAATTAGTCTCTTCTTTTTAGTAAAATAAATAGATAAACATATTGTATGGTTGCAAGGAGTGAAAGTGTTGGAACTCATTAACGCTGAAGAAGTACAACAATTATTAACATCATTCGAAAATAAACCTGTATACCTACACGTTGAAACGACTAATGGTGCATATGCAAATCATTTCGATCAACGTGTCTTTAATGCGGGTACATTTTTAAGAAATATACAAATCACATATGAACATGCACAACTTAAAGGTGGAGAGAAAGACCCCTATAGAGTAGGTTTAAAACTTCGTGACGGAGGTTGGGTCTATGTTCAAGGACTAACGCATTACGAAATCAATAACAACAACGAATTTTTAATCGCAGGATTTAACTATGAAGGACAATTGGCTGCCACAATCGAGATTAGTGAAAAGCCATTTACAGTATAGAGGAGGTTTATTCATGAAAGATGAAAGACACGTGTTAATGATATTCCCACACCCTGATGATGAAACCTTCTCATCAGCTGGAACGATTGCAAGTTATATTGATAACGGCATTCCTGTCACTTATGCATGCCTAACATTAGGACAAATGGGACGTAATTTAGGTAATCCTCCTTTTGCAACTCGAGAATCACTACCTGATATACGTGAGCGTGAATTAGAAGAAGCAATGAAGATTATTGGCATCACCGATTTACGTAAAATGGGATTACGTGATAAAACTGTTGAATTTGAGCCTCATGAACAAATGGATGACATGGTTAAAAAGTTGATTGAAGAAACAAATCCATCAGTGATTATTTCTTTCTATCCTAAATTTGCTGTTCATCCCGACCATGAAGCAACAGCCGAAGCTGTAGTAAGAACCGTAGGACGTATGCCTGAAGAAGCACGACCACGTTTACAACTTGTAGCGTTTAGTAATGATGCACCAGAAATACTAGGCGAACCAGATATATTAAACGATATTCGTGCATATCGAGATCTTAAATTGAAAGCTTTCGAAGCACATGCATCTCAAACTGGTCCATTTTTAAAACAATTAGCGAGTCCAGAAGTCGGTGGCGAAACACAAAGTTTCTTAGACGTTGAACCATATTGGACATATCATTTTGAATCTTAAGGGGGAGGTAAACAATGACTGAATTTGATTTATCCACACGTGAGGGTCGTTGGAAACACTTTGGCTCAGTTGACCCAATCAAAGGTACAAAACCAACAACTAAAAATGAAATGACTGACTTACAAAGTACACATAAAAATTTCTTATTTGAAATCGAAGAAGTCGGCATTAAAAATTTAATTTACCCCGTTAATATTGATCGTTTCCAAACGGCGGGACAATTTAGCTTTTCAACGAGCTTAAATCAAGATGAAAAAGGCATTAACATGAGCCGTATTCTAGAAAGCGTAGAAAAACATTACAGCAATGGTTTAGAGTTGAATTTCGATACACTATATCAAGTATTACGTACATTACAAACAAACATGAAACAGAACTCAGCAGGTGTTGATGTTTCGGGTAAATGGTTCTTTGATCGCTTTAGTCCAGTAACGAACATTAAAGCAGTAGGCAATGCCGATGTCACTTACGGATTAGCCATTGAACAAGACCAAATTACACGTAAAGAAATTACAATTGAAGCAACTGTAACAACACTATGCCCATGTTCTAAAGAAATCAGTGAATATTCAGCCCACAACCAACGTGGTGTAGTTACAGTTAAAGTTTATTTAGATAAAAACAACCAGGTTGTTGATGATTATAAAAATAAAATTCTAGATGCTATGGAAGCAAATGCAAGTTCAATCTTATACCCAATTTTGAAACGTCCAGATGAAAAACGTGTTACAGAACGCGCTTATGAAAATCCACGATTCGTCGAAGATTTAATTCGTCTTATCGCTGCTGACTTGGTAGAATTTGATTGGATAGATGGTTTTGACATTGAATGTCGTAACGAAGAATCTATTCACCAACATGATGCATTTGCGAAATTAAAATATAGAAAATAATCGTAGCATATAAATAACAAGGCAGTTGTCACACATTTCAAATGTGACAACTGCCTTTGACTATCAAATGCTATACCAAAATCTACATAATTTCTTCTTGTATTGATCAGTGTTTTTTTTAATTCTTTAAATAATATTTTTTCAGTCGACGTTACAATATCTAATTTAATCCACTCAGGAAAT
>NZ_MAON01000063.1:0-81454 GCF_001922505.1 Staphylococcus sp. MB377
CCGCCGCTAACGTCAAAGGAGCAAGCTCCTTATCTGTTCGCTCGACTTGCATGTATTAGGCACGCCGCCAGCGTTCATCCTGAGCCAGGATCAAACTCTCCATAAAAATTTATGATGTTTGATTAGCTCATAATACTAAATAGTGTTTATAACATTTAAGTTACTGTTTTTGGAATTAACGTTGACATATTGTCATTCAGTTTTCAATGTTCATTAATAATGGAGCGGGTGATGGGAATCGAACCCACAACATCAGCTTGGAAGGCTGAGGTTTTGCCATTAAACTACACCCGCATATTAAATTAAAAGTTTATTTGGTGCGGCCGAGAGGACTTGAACCTCCACGGGATTTCTCCCACTAGGCCCTCAACCTAGCGCGTCTGCCATTCCGCCACGACCGCTGGCAAAACGCAATAATTACTATTAACTATCGAGAACATAAATTATTGTAAATGTTTTGTAATGAAATGTCAATAACTTTTTAACATATTTTTAAATACGTTTTACAATCAATTAATGTTTAACTCTTTTAATAAAGCAACGATATACACTATACATTTTTTTATAATTAATGTCAACATTTAATAAACAAAAATATTCAGATCTACAATTAATGTAAAAGTAGACCTGAATTTCAATTTTAGTTACTTAGTAGCTAAGTTAAATGTTCGATTAGTGACAACTTTCCATTGCAAATTCCACACCTCATCTTCCGAACATCTACTTTCCTTATCCTTAAATATTTGCAACCACATGATTGACATTTATATAAATAATTAGCACGGGCTTCATATGATTGAATAGGTTTACAAAATCTCGGAGCACCGACTTGCTTACTCAACATTTTAAAGTCTGGATCTTTATGTTTATAACCTTTTCCACCTAAATGCAGATGATAGTGACATAATTCATGTTTAATTATATCGATTAATGCATTTTTACCATAATATTGATATTGTTTAGGATTAATTTCAATGTTATGTGAATCTAAAATATAACGTCCACCTGTAGTACGTAGCTTATTATTAAACAAAGCATTATGACGAAAAGATTCATTAAAATATCGGTTTGAAATGCTTTCAACCATATTTTGAAGTTCATTATTATTCATGTGGATCAATCATTGTTAGAGAAACTTTTTCTTTATTTTGATCAATATCAAGAATCCAAACTTCTACTATATCTCCAACACTAACTATATCCATAGGATTTTTGACGAATTTTTTTGATAATTTAGATACGTGTACTAATCCGTCTTGTTTCACACCTATATCTACAAATGCTCCGAAATCAACAACATTTCTTACTGTTCCACTTAATTTCATACCTTCTTTTAAATCTTCAATAGATAGTACATCAGATTTTAGGATAGGTGTTTCAAACTCATCACGAGGATCTCGATTAGGTGCCGTTAGAGATTTAATAATATCCTCTAAGGTTGGTACTCCAACATTTAATTGTTCAGCTATTTGATTTGTGTTTATTTTGGATAATTCATTTTTTAACTTGTCAGTACCTAAATCATTGATATCAAAATTTAAAACAGTCAATAATTCATATGTCACATCATAACTCTCAGGGTGAATTGATGTATTATCAAGTGGTTCAGAGCCATCTACAATACGCAAAAATCCTATACTTTGTTCGAATGTTTTAGCACCTAATCGTTTCACTTTACTTATTTCTTTATTGTGCTTGATTGCTCCATTTTCTTCACGGTAATCAATAATGTTTTGAGCTATTGCGCTAGATAGACCAGAAACATACTGTAATAGAGATTTGGATGCTGTATTTACATCTACACCGACTTGGTTTACGGCTGTTTCAACAACAAATGTTAATGCACTTTCAAGTTCTTTCTGATTTACGTCATGTTGATATTGACCCACACCAATAGATTTAGGATCTATTTTAACTAATTCACTTAATGGGTCTTGAACTCGTCTTCCTATTGAAACAGCACTTCGTTCTTCAACTTGAAAATTAGGAAACTCAGATCTAGCAATTTCTGAAGCAGAATACACTGAGGCCCCCGCTTCATTGACAATAATAAATTTAATATCTAAATTATATTTTTTGATAACATCAGCAACGAAATGTTCAGTTTCACGACTTGCTGTACCATTACCAATTGCAATAAGTTCTATATTATTTTCTTTAATCATTCGGACAATTTCTTTTTCAGATGCTTCTACTTTAGATTTAGGTGGATGTGGATAAATTACACTTTTATCAACAAAAGTCCCATAAGGATTAATGACTGCTAGTTTACATCCTGTTCTAAATGCTGGGTCAACTCCTAATATTTGCTTACCTTTCATAGGCGGTTGCAACAATAAGTGATTTAAATTTTCACTAAAGACCTCAATAGCATGTTGTTCGGCTTTCTCAGTTAAATCAGCGCGTATTTCTCTTTCAATCGAAGGCATTATTAATCTTTTTAAACTGTCTTCAATTGCTAATTTTATATAATCTCCATGTGGATTATTATTTTTAACCTCATTTTTTTCAATAGCACTTGCTACTTGTTGAGTATCAAATTCTACTTTGACTGAAAGCACTTTTTCTTTTTCACCACGATTCATAGCTAGCACTCTATGATTAGCAACGTTCTTAATAGGTTCCACATAATCATAGTACATTGCAAATGTTTCTTTTTCATCATCCGCTTTTTTCTTCTTAGCCGTTACAATATTTCCTTGCCTATAAATATCTTTCAATATACGACTGCGATACTTAGGATTATCTGAAACGTGTTCAGCAATGATATCTAACGCTCCTTGAATTGCCTCGTCAACAGTAGCTACTTCATCATTAATATACGCCTCAGCTTGTTGACTCAATTCACCCTGTTGACCATCACTAATCCATTGGGCTAAACTTTCAAGTCCTTTTCGCTTAGCTTCAGTTGCTCTTGTTTTCTTTTTTTGTTTAAAAGGTCTATAAAGATCCTCGACACGCTGCAATTTGGTTTGTTTAAGAATATCTTCTTTTAATTCATTTGTTAATAAACCCTGTTGTTCAATATTATGTATAACTTCATCTTTTCTTTTCTGTAAATTTGCAACATATTGATATTCGTCAGAAATTTGTTTGATTTGAACTTCATCCAAACCACCCGTTGCTTCTTTACGATATCTTGCTATAAAAGGAACAGTATTATTTTCTTCTAGCAATTCTAATACGGATTTTACTTGTTTTTCAGAAAATTGATATTTAGAAACTATTTCATTCATTAACATTTTATCCATTTATATAACCACACTTTTCAAAAATTCTTATTTCTCTAAGTATACAATATTTAATTTTAAGCATTGCTTTTTTAATTCAAAAGTAAAAAAGGAGTCGGATAGAATTCATAGTGAATTCATTGTCCCACCCCCACATAGATGACTAGAACTGAAAAACTACTAGTTGAACTTCTTATCAATACGTGCAACAATTGCGACTGTCCACTATAGTTTTATATAATTAATGTTCTAGACTCTAAATGTAATATTTTATTGTTTAGCAGCTTGTTGCAATTTCTTAATTGCAGTTCTTTGTAAGCGTGATACATGCATTTGACTTAATCCAATACGTTCCCCAGTTTCTTTCTGGCTTAATCCTTCTATGAACGTGCATTGAATAATTTCTCTTTCTCTATCTGAGAGAATAGGCAAAATACGTTCAAGAATCATACGTTTTTCAGTTAAGTCATAATTATCATCTTTTTGCCCCATGATATCTAATAGAGTTACTGTTGAACCATCTTTATCTGCCTCAATTGAATGATCAACACTAAGCGCGTTATAGCTTTGACCCATTTCCATAGCTTCTAACACTTCTTCTTCTGAAACTTCTAAACGGTCAGCAATTTCTGCAATTGATGGAGATCTTTCCAACTCATTTGTTAGTTCATCGCTTACTTTTTTGATACGTGGGCCTATTTCTTTTATTCTTCTAGGAACATGGACACTCCAAGTTTTATCCCTTAAATATCTCTTAATCTCACCAATAACGGTCGGTACTAGGAATGCTTCAAATTTGCGATCAAAAGACAAATCAAATCTGTTAATAGCACCTATTAAACCAACCATACCAACTTGAACTAAATCTTCATGATGTGATTGTCCTTTAGAATACTTATAAGCTAAAGATTCAATTAATTTTCGATAATGATTAACTAATCTATCTTGAGCTTCTGTATTAGCGTTATCTTGATGTTCTTTAATCCATTGGTTAATTTGCTCAGGTGATACATCATTAACTGATTTCGACTCTTTCGTCATTATTTGGCACCTGCTCTTTTTTTATATACTTAATCATGCTGATTGTTACACCAGATTCTTTAAAGACTTTCACTTCATCCATCAAGGATTCAATTAAGAATAAACCAAGTCCGCCTTCACGTAAGAAATCGATATTTTCATTCTCATCGTAAGGTCCTAGCTGTGATTTAGTCGTTTCATAATCAAAACTTTCACCTTGATCAGAGATAACTATTTTTATTTTATCATCAAATAACTCAAAACATAAATTAATCATACCATTTATTTCATCATTTTTATAAGCATGCTTCACTGCGTTAGTAACGGCTTCACTTACTGCAATTTTAGAATCTTCTATATCGTCGTAAGATGCGCCTGCTCTTGAGAATACACCTGATAGAGTTAAACGAATTAAACTCACATACTCAGCAGAGGCAGGTAATTTCATCTCGATATAATCATTTTTAATAGGCAAGTTACTCTACCTCCGTTCCTTCATTGACATGCATTAAGTCCTTAAGGCCAGTAATATCAAATAATCTTCCGATTCTATCTGATACACCTAAAATATATAATTCTTTATCATTTTGATTCAAAGCTTTTAATGTTCCTACAAATAAACCTAATCCTGTAGAATCCATATAACTAACGTTTGTCACATTCACGTGAATATCATGAGTACCTTCTTGACGCATTGGCATCAAAACTTCTTCTAATTCAGGTACTGTATAAACATCTAATTCCCCAGCCACAATGACTTCATAATATTCATCATGTGTTATCGTCTCAATGTTAAGGTTCATAGTTCTTACACTCCTAGTTTAGTCTTTTGTTACTAATAATATGTATACTTTAGTAAGTATACCCATAGTTAGATTTATATAATCTAAAAATTTAATATTTAATTTACACGTTTTATAATCATAATAGTCATATCGTCACGTTTGTTAGGGTTTTGTATTTTTAATATAGCTTCATATAATATTTGTACTATATCTTGTGGATGCATATGCTTATACTTACGTATGAGGTTCAACAATGTGTCTTTAGCTATGAATTCGCCATCTGTGTATCTTGCTTCTGTAACACCATCAGTAAATATGATAACTAAATCATCTAAATGAATGGGAATTTCTTGTTGACTATAACGAGTGTGCTGACTTACACCTAAGACTCTTCCTCTAACTTCAATTTCTTCAAATGTTTCAGTTTCCGCTCTATATATATATCCAGGTTCATGACCTGCAGAACTACAATAAAGTAGATGGTTCATTTCTTCATATAATCCGTAAAACATGGTCACAAACATATTTTGATTTACGTTTTTCTCCACAACACGATTAAGACGTTTCAATCCATCACTTGGTAATTGGGAATGCCCATAGGAGTCCATTCCGAATTTAATCATACTCATAGCTAATGCAGCTGGAATTCCTTTACCTATAACATCAGCAATAGCGAAACTCATCGTTCCATCTCTATGATCAATTAAATTAAAATAGTCGCCACTCACTTTTTGAGCAGCAACAGAAATCACACCAATCTGTATACTATCAAATTGAGGGATATCAGTTTTTAACATTGTCTGTTGAAGCCTAGAAGCTAAATCAATTTCTTTATCGTGGAATTGCATTTTATCAACTAACTTTTGGTAGTCACGATAACTATATCCAAACCCTTTTACAACCTCTTGTAACACATCTAATGTATCAAAAATTTGTTGTTTATTTAAATTTAAGGAGGTTACATATGATTTGTGTATATTCACAATATCTTCAGGTAGAATATCTTTTTTAATTACTTCATCTGTAAAATCATTACACTTTTCTAGAAATTGTTGTTTATTTTGCGTAACTAAACTTTCATCAATAAGTTGCTTATAATGCTGCTTACATTCTTCCACAAATCTGCCTCCTCGCTTCAATATATCTAACACTTAGAACTTTTTTATATGCATTTGATATTTATTAATAAAATTCATTATTGTTAAAACCATAATATTAAATAATATACTTTATATTTAAAAAAGACTTTAGGAATTACCTAAAGTCAACAACTAAAGACTATCAATTAATCTAGTACTTATCTTCAAATAGGACTAATATGTATTAAGTACATAGAAATTAAAGTACGAAAATTCGAATAACTGAATTTAAAATATTGTCTTTAATAGTTAAAATGAAATACTTTTGAATTATACATAAATTAAGTTATGTGTTTTGCGTTTTAACTTCATCATGCAGTCCTAGACTAATGTCTAGTGCTTCATCTACTTCTTGCATTTTCTCATCAGATAGATATGTTAATTTTTCTTTTAGTCGTTTTTTATCTAATGTTCTAATTTGCTCGAGTAGAATTACTGAATCTTTATCAAGTCTGTATTTCTTTTTCTCGATTTCAACATGTGTGGGTATTTTCGCTTTATTAATCCTTCCCGTAATCGCAGCAACGATTACGGTAGGACTATATTTGTTGCCAGTATCGTTTTGAATGATAACTACAGGTCTGACTCCCCCTTGTTCTGAGCCCTGTACTGGTGACAAATCAGCTAAATATACATCGCCTCTTCTAATCATTCACTTTTATAATTAGAAATAATGTACGTTTCGTTGCAATCACAAGCTTCGCATTCTAGAGGAAAAGCTTCTGTCGCTAGGGAGAGATTTAATTCAGCCATTTGTGAATAGCCTTCTTTTAAAGATTGTTCAAGACTGTGACTTCTATTTTGATTGAAAGTAAGCATAATATGAACCTCCACTTGATACCAAATAAGACATTATAAACTTTAATTAATTTTATAATAACAAATTTCATTTCAAGTGACTATACTATTTTAATAATTCATTAGTTACATGCATCTGGTCATCAACTTGATAGATTCTAGGTAAACGTCTACCTAAATTACATAAAACTTCATAGCTAATCGTGTCTTGTTTTTGAGCTAAAGTTTCAGCTGATTGAGGTGAATCATAAGTATTATCTAGAAGTGTCACAGTGTCCCCCTCTTTTACATCATCTGGCACTTTAATTATCATTTGATCCATACATACTCGACCTATGACTTCACATTGATGGCCTTTGACATTAACAAATGCCCCTTGCATTGAACGTAAGTATCCATCTGCATATCCAATTGGCAAAATCGCGATCTTTATATCTTCAGTTGCTGTATATGTACTGCCATAACTTACCGATTCTCCAACTTTTAAATACTTAGTTTGGACAACTTGTGTTAATAATTGCGCACTTGGTTGTAATTCAGTTTCAACTTTTTCTTTTACGTACTCTGACGGATAATAACCATAAAGTGAAATACCAAGTCTAACTGCATTACATAATTCAAAGTTTCTCAATAAAGAACCAGCTGAATTTTGAGAATGTATGAATTTAGGTTTCTCAGCTTGAGTTACTAAGGTTTCAAATTGTTCATATTGATGATCCATTGAGTCGCCAGGTTCATCAGCATTAGCAAAGTGCGTATATACACCTTCGAATACTAAATGAGAATGACTTTGAATTAAGTCAATGACTTCTTTATATTCTTCCAGTGATTTAATTCCAAGTCTGCCCATACCTGTGTCGAGTTTCACATGTAGCCATAAATTCTTTTCATTATCATCAGTAATTAATTCTATTGCATGTTGTATCCATTGTAATGATGGTACAGTCAAAGCAACTCTGTGTTGAATAGCTTTATTTATATCTTCAAGAGGAATGACACCTAGGATAAGTATTTGAGCATTAATTCCATGCATACGTAATTCAATAGCTTCATCAAGAGTTGCTACTGCAAAAAAGTCAGCACCGTTTTTCATTAAATGTTGTGCGATTTTAACGCTACCTAAACCATAACTATTAGCTTTTACTACTGTTATAACTGTTTTATCGCTATGCAACGTTCTAACAGTATTATAGTTATTTAAAATCGCTGATAAATCTACGTTTAAATAAGTTGATCTATAGAATTTATCTGACATACGTAATCCTCCTCTTAATTAGTAAAAAATCTTGTTTATTATTGATTTAACTCGTTCAATATACGAGGTAGAAATTATTTTTATTATAATACTGTTAATCTCTCTTTTCTAACAAAACTTGACTCATCGCATAATGTTCTGTATGAGTTATTGAAACATGTACGATAAAACCATTGTAATCTATACATGGTTTACCTTTTATATCGTTGTAACAATTAATGTCTTTGAATGCCACTGTTTTTCCTAAGCCTGTACCTAATGCTTTACTGAAAGCTTCTTTGGTTGCGAAACGACCAGATAAATATTCAAATTTTCTCTTTTCACTTTTAAATGAATGAAATTGATGTTCCTCTTCTTGTGTTAAAATTCTCTTTACTAACTTGTCTTTTTGTTTCTCAAAAGCTTTTTTAATTCTTTCAATTTCTATTAAATCAATACCTATTCCATGTATCATGCTAACCCCTCACTCACTAGGTATATTTGAATGATCAATTTTCGTATTCATTTCACTAATATCATTTTGCTGAATATTTTTCTTTTTTTGTATCATTTGTTTAAGTTTTATTGCATCTTTCTTTGCAATTAAGTCTATTTGAGAAACGCCTCCTGCAGTCGACAAATGCAATGATGCTAACTTATATTTTCTCATTAAAAAACCTTCTTCAATATCGATATTCTGAATTCGATAAAATGGAATAATTTTAGTATTGATAAAAATAATGCCTCTTCTTATATAAATTTCATCGTTTGAATAAAAATATCGAAAATTTTTATATTTTAAAAATGGTGTTATAACTATAAAAACAACACAACATAAAATGATTAGTGCTATCGCAAGACTTACAAGTAATGCGCGACTCATTTCCTCAATGTATAAATCACATAAAATACTTGCTATTATCACTATAATTGTAAAAATAATGGTAGTAATCATTGAAGCAATCCTCATCACTTTAGGGCCGTTTTTATTCATATAATTATAATTAGACATCGTACTCACCTCTTAAATACGCATCAACGTAGCGTTGCGATGTATCTTCTCTTATGAACTTTAATTCCATAAACTCAAATATTGATCCCTTAGCAATAAGGAAATATAAATTTGCTAAATGACTTCTTTCGAGAAAAGGATGTTGGCTCGTTTCTATACCTATAATTTTATCCGTTTTGAAGTAATATGTTTGAAAACCAAAAGTGCTTACACGTTTCAAAGTTATTTCATCATTCTCTATCACTAAGCCAGCATTTTTAACGTAGATATATGCATGATACATCATCACAATAATTATCATCAAAGCGATTAAAAAGCTCCATGCACTCCAAAAATAAGTTCCGATACTAGCTAAAATTAAAATGATAATACTTGGTATAAAGAAGTGACGATGAAATCCTCTCCATGGCATAACGTTTTCGACCTTATTAAACTTCATTTCTGGTACGAGCTTTCCAATAATTTCATATGCTTCTTTTTGTTTTATAAATGGTAATATCATAATTTTACCATTGTCACTTGCATCATCATTAGACTCTATATCCATATCACTCGTGATAATAAAGTGTATAGAGGTATATCCAAATATTTTTCTTAAGAAAGATTGTTTCTCTAACACTGCTTGTAGTCGATCAGTTGGAACTGTTAGATTTTTCACATTAAAAAGACCATAACTAATTTTAAGATGATTCCCCTGTTGTACAACTTTGTAGTTATAATAACGTATAATCGTAATTATAGTTCCTAAAACATAACTAATGATTAAAATCGATGCAACAACAAACAGCACAATAATAAATACAGAATTTACCCAATGCCATAGATTAGACGTCCATTTATCCCAAGGTATAATATCTTGAAATGCACCTACTATTGGCGAAACGGCAGCAAAGGCCACACCTATTGCCCCACTCGTCATAGCCATTAGAATTAATGAAGTTAAGGACATATTGAACACATGTTCTGAATTACTTTCTGTTACACTTGTCGATGCATTATATTGCTCCGTTTTTAGTTCATTTTCATCCGATTCATCATTGATTAAATATTCTTGAGTATCATTATTTAATTCTTTTTGTCTCATACGTATGGTTTGTTCAATGAACTCACTCTGTTTCTTCGTTATTGTTGCCAATTCAATGCCATCACTTGGCGTTTTAATTTGTAAACTAACGCCACCAACGATTTGGTTAATCAAACCCTGTGTTGTATCTAATGACTGAATTCTACTTAGATTTAGTTCTTTTCTTTTTTTATTTAACCATCCAGATGTAACAATAAATTGGTCGTTTTCAATCCAATATCTTGTAACTTTAATTTCTAAAAATCGATGTATAAACGTCAATATAAAGATAAACAAGAAGATTGATGGCCCAATATAATGACGAATTTCTGTAAAATCAAAATTCCATATATTAAAACCAACTAATATGATAAATGTAAAAATATTTCGTTTAATTACATCTATTATCCCTGTTATGTATGAAATTGGATGCAATTTTTGAGGATTAAACATCTGAATCAGCACCTCGCAATGCTATAAAAATATCTTCTGATAATTGGTTCATTTCTTCTTCTGAGACAATTGGTAATTTTAGTTCATGTCCTGCTGTTACAAAAATTAAAATATTTAAATTTAGTAGCTTTAAAATAGGATTACTTTTAATTTCTAAAAATTGTAGCCGTTCAATTTTAGTCATTTGGTGTTTTTTTAAAATAAAAGACTTTTTAACTTCGACATTTCTATCATTAACCCTATAAAAACGATATTTATAATTAATAATGGGTTGTAATAGCAAACGAATAACCGAAATGAAGACTAAGAAGATAAGTATGTAGACAATAAAGTGGTACCAATTAAAATATCGCCACATTGAGAATAGTGCAACAATGATAATCAGTTCTATTAAAAATAAGATACCACTATTAAACCAGTGGTATGTCAGTGCATTCTTAGGACTTTTATGAAATGAACTTTCTACCTTCATAATATACTCCTTTGCAATTTTATTTTATTATATCATATTTAGTGTGAGGCTTACTGACCTTGCTGAATATGCGAAATTGTTAAATTACTTCTACTATTTAATCAAATTTAAAACCACCTCAAAAGCATGAGATGGTTTGATTATAAAATCCAATATTGAATTATTTTATTTTTGTAAATCTGCGAATGTTCGACCTTTCATCGTAGATCTACCTTTGTCTTGTCTTTCACGACGGTCAGGTTTTTTACCTTTTTTCTTATTAAAGTTACCTTTTGAACGTTTGTTTTTATTATCGAACTTGTTATTACGTTTTCCACCACGACGTGATCCATTACCTTTACCTTGGCGATTTTTACGTGCTAATGGTTTTTCAAATGTTAATTGTACTTCCACTTCATCATTTGCTTCTACTAATTCTTGTAGTAATGATGCAACTAATTCAGTACTATCATATTCTTCTAATAACTCGCTTGAGATACGTTTCAAACGTGCTTCACTTTCTCGTGACATCCAATTTTTCACTTTATCTTTAATATCATCTTCACGCGCTTTTAATACTTCTTTGCGGTGAGGTGGTCTTAAAGCGTTCATGCGTCTTCCATTTGCATCTTCTATTTGACGGATGTAATCCATTTCAATTGGATTTACGAATGTAACAGCGATGCCTTCTTTACCAGCTCTTCCTGTACGTCCGATTCTATGTGTATAGCTTTCAGTATCTTGAGGAATGTCAAAGTTATATACATGACTTACACCTGAAATATCTAAACCACGTGCTGCAACGTCTGTAGCAACTAATATATCGATTTGATCATTTTTAAATTTCTTCAATACTTCTAAACGTTTAGCTTGTGTGATATCACCATGTAAGCCTTCTGCTTTGTAACCTTTAGATAATAAAGCACTTGTTAATTCATCCACACGACGTTTTGTTCTACCGAAGACAATGGCTAATTCAGGTTGGTGTACATCTAAGAAATTAGTAAATGTATCGAACTTTTCAAGTTCTTTCACAATTGTATAATATTCATCAATTTGAGGGTCTGACATTTCGTTGTTCATTGTCTTAACGATTTGAGGAGATTTCATGAATTGTTGTACTAAAGATTGGATTGCTTTAGGCATTGTTGCTGAGAATAACATTGTTTGTCTTTGCTCAGCTGGAATTTTATCCATAATGAATCTCATATCATCGATGAAGCCCATGTTCATCATTTCATCTGCTTCATCCAAAATTAATGTATGAATACCATTTGTTTTTAATGTACGTCTATTTAAGTGGTCAATGACACGTCCTGGTGTACCTACAACGATTTGTGGTCCTCTTTTTAAAGCTTTAATTTGTCGATCGATTGGCATACCACCAAATACCGTTACAACTTGTACATTTTGACCACGACTAAATTCTCTTAATTGTTCAGCTACTTGCATAGCTAATTCTCTTGTAGGTGCTAATATTAAAGCTTGCACACCTGATTGACCTACAACTTTTTCTATTAAAGGAATCCCGAACGCTCCCGTTTTACCAGTACCAGTTTGAGCTTGTCCAAGGATGTCTTTTCCTTCTAATGTATAAGGGATACTATCTTTTTGGATAGGTGTGGGTTCCTTAAAGCCCATTGCTTCAAGGGTCTCAACTGTTTTATCCGAAATCCCTAGTTCTTTAAAATTTTGCAATATAATTCTCCTTTTAACTTTCTTATTTATCAATATACGTTTGTGTATATAAGGTCCTCTTATTACGTCAACTTCTATATAGTACCACCTAAAATTACATATCGCAATAAAGCAATTTTATAGATAAACTCGTTTTCAAATCTATTTTCATATAATAGCGTTTACATTTTTCACTTATTATTTAAATTTTTAAAGTAAAAAAACAAGCCACTAAAGGATTTAGATTCCTAATTAGTGACTTGCTTAGCATGATAGTAATTTTGAAAATAATTAAATCAATTTATTTACAACTTCTTCAAGTTTATTTCCTCTTGAACCTTTTACAAGAACTTTGTCGTTAGCAACTAAGTTATTTATTAAATATTGAGTTAATTGTTGTTTATCAATAAAATATTCAACGTGGTCAACAAATTGACCTCCTATATCACTAATATACTTTGCATCTTTGCCATATGTTAATAAAGTATGGATGTTTTTACCTTCTAAATATGCGCCTACCTCTTCGTGCATTGAACGACTATTTTCCCCTAATTCAAGTGAGTCAGCAAGTACAATAATTTTTCTACCTTCCATTTGACTCAAAGTATCAATTGCGGCTTTCATACTTGTAGGACTGGCATTATAAGCATCATTTATGATAGTAATATCATCATCAGTAATATGGCGTTCCATTCGCATACCAGTGAGTTGAACATGATTAATGTTATATTGAATAGTCTCATATTTCAGTCCTAGTTCATGACCAATAGCAATTGCGATAGCTGCATTTTTCATATTATGGATTCCAAGAATAGGTAATTTATAATGTTCATTACCGTTAATAGAGAAAGCAATGCCATCATTTTCACTATGTTCTACTTCGCATACTAAAGCATTATCTTGTTTCAAACCTACACTTAAACATTTTGCATGTTTGATTTCTTTAACATGTGGTTCAAGCAATGGTTCATCACCATCATAGATGAATGTTCCCTCTTTTTTAAGTCCAATTGTTATTTCAGATTTAGCTTTAGCAATGCCTTCACGAGAACCTAAATCTTGCATATGTGATTCACCAATATTTGTAATAACAGCAATATCTGGTTCTGCTATATTAGAAAGTAATTCTATTTCATGGAATCCAGACATACCCATTTCTAATATTGAAATCTCTGTATCTAAATCAAGCTCTAAAATAGTTAATGGTAAGCCTATTTCATTATTGTAATTACCTTGCGTTTTTTTAACTTTAAATTCAGTGTGTAATACACTCTCAATCATATCTTTTGTAGTTGTTTTACCGTTTGAACCAGTAACACCTATTACTTTAGGGTTCACATGTTTAAGATATGCTTTAGCTAATTGTTGTAACGCAATTAATGTATTGTCTACCCATATAATAGGTCCTTCCACATTATCATCAATGTCATGGCCTTTTTCATAGAAAGAAGCACCAGCACCATCTTTTAACGCCTGTGAAACAAAGCGATGACCATCTACGTTCTCACCTTTAAATGGTATAAATAACATATTAGTTTTGATTGCACGTGAATCGATCGTCACACCTTTGATGGTTTGTTGTAAATATTGTGAATCAATATCACAAGGTATCCATTCCTGAATTTGCTGTAAAGAAACTTCTATCATTTATGAATCCCTCTCTTAGTCAATTGTGTATTTGTTTTTCTTTTTATCCTCGTGACGTTCTTTAGCTAGGTCAATTAATTTTGTGATTAGGTCAGAATAAGATAAGCCCATATTCTCCCATAAACTTGGATACATACTAAATGCTGTGAATCCAGGCATTGCATTTGTTTCATTAATAAAAATTTGATTGTCTTCAGTAACAAAGAAATCCGCACGTACTAATCCCGAACAATCTGTAGCTTTAAATGCTTCCAATGCCATGTTTCTTAATGTCATTTGTACTTCTTCATCTAATTCTGCAGGAATTTGTAAACTGATTTTACCGTCTTTATATTTTGATTTGTAATCATAGAATGCAACATCTTTGATAACCTCTCCTGGCCATGTTGTTTCAGGATAGTCATTGCCTAATACAGCTACTTCAACTTCACGAGCATTAATACCTTGTTCAATAACAAGTTTACGGTCAAATTGGAAAGCTTCCTCAATACCTGATTTTAATTCATCCTCATTATTACATTTACTAATACCTACACTTGAACCAAGATTTGCAGGTTTTACGAATACTGGATATGTAAGTTTATCTTTAACGAGTTTAATAATGTTACCCTCATATTTTTCATATTCACTTCTTAAGAAACTAATGTAAGGTAATTGAGGCAATCCTCTATGTTCAAATAATTGTTTCATGACAAGTTTATCCATTGAACTTGATGCAGCTAGTACACCATTCCCAACATATGGTAAATCAAGAACTTCAAATAACCCTTGAATTGTTCCATCTTCACCATTAGGGCCATGAAGTAATGGGAATATAGCATCATAAGGTTTACCATCGCTACTTTCTTTAAGCAAAATAGTGATTTCGCCCGCTTCTATATCTGTCATATTTAGGGATTCAATTTCTTTAATTTCCTCAGTGATATTTTCTTTTTTCTTCCATAAGCCATCATTCGTAATATAAATGATATCCACTAAATATCTTTCTTTATCAATTGCATTAAGAACATTTTGCGCAGTCAATTTAGAAACATCATGTTCAGCACTTTTACCACCATATACGATACAAATGTTTTCTTTCACCATAAGTAGTTCCTCCATTAAGAAAGATCATAACTCAATCATTTATGAGAAGTATTAAACTATTACGTTATTTCAACTTCTTACAAATGTCTATATCTCTTTCAATTCATTTTTACTTTTTCTTTTTAGTTAACTATCAATATTTTATAAATTTTATTTAGTTTAAACTATGCTTTCTAAAAATCAATATTATCACAGTCTAAAGTGATTTTGCATTTATCAACTTAAATCTAATTATGTTTAAATAATTTTTTTGGTTTTTATTAGAATAATTTACCAATCATAATTCAAACACAATTTTAGATAGAATTTTTAGTTTTCTATATTCTGCCTGTTATTTTCTAGCAAATTAATATAAAGTCATGTAAAATTTGTATATAATATTAATCGTTCGATTATAAGAATTTAAGGAGTTTTCTCATGAAATATTCATCCCGTCAACAGCCTTCAAAACATTGGCTACGTAAGATAGACTGGATACTTGTAGCATTATTAACCATACTTGCCATTATAAGTGTTACTACGATTAGTTCAGCTATGGGTGGAGGACAATATAGTGCAAACTTTAGTATTCGCCAAATCATATATTACATATTAGGTACTATTATCGCATTAGTTATTATGCTTATTTCACCTAAAAAGATTAGAAATAATACATATATTCTTTATTTTATCTTTTGTGTACTACTTATCGGTTTACTCATATTACCTGAAACATCTATTACACCAATCATTAATGGTGCTAAAAGTTGGTATTCATTTGGACCAGTAAGTATTCAACCCTCAGAATTTATGAAGGTCATCTTAATTCTAGCACTAGCAAAGAGCGTTTCTAACCATAATCGTTTTACTTTTAATAAATCTTTTCAAACTGATTTGGTCTTGTTTTTTAAAATCATAGGAATTTCAATAGTACCAATGGCTTTAATCTTATTACAAAATGACTTAGGTACGACGCTTGTGATTTGCGCTATTATTATAGGAATAATGTTAGTTAGCGGTATTACATGGAGAATCTTAGCACCATTATTTATAGCCGCTTTTGTTTTTGGAGGAACTATTATATTAGCTATCATTTATAAACCAACGTTAATTGAGAGCCTTCTAGGTGTGAAAATGTATCAAATGGGGCGAATTAATTCTTGGTTGGATCCATATTCATATAGTGCTGGAGACGGTTATCACTTAACAGAATCTTTAAAAGCGATTGGGTCTGGTCAATTATTCGGTAAAGGATTTAATCATGGTGAGGTTTACATTCCTGAAAATCATACAGATTTTATATTCTCAGTAGTTGGAGAAGAAATGGGATTTATAGGCGCTGTAGTTTTACTACTCATCTTTTTAGCATTAATTTTTCATTTAATTCGACTTGCTACGAAAGTTGAATCTCCATTCAGCAAAATATTTATCATAGGCTATGTATCACTACTTGTCTTCCATATATTACAAAATATAGGTATGACAATCCAATTACTACCTATTACCGGTATACCATTACCATTTATTAGTTACGGCGGTAGTTCACTATGGAGTTTAATGGTTGGTATAGGTGTCGTCTTATCTATACATTTCCATCAAAGACAAACAATGCCTAATAAAGAAGCGTAATCACATTTAAAAGTGATTACGCTTCTCCCTTTATCAATTGCTAGCAGACTATTTAAGTTCTTGGCGCACAGGTGTTGTAGCTGGCAATGTATTAATAATGTCTAAACGAGTTTTAGTTTTTTTAATATTCACACCTAATGACGATAATAATTTAACAACATTTTGCAATTTATCCGAATTACTCATGGCTTTCACCTCGTTTTATGACTTCAAAGTTATACTACCCCAATTATCGATGTTTTACTACATTAATTCAGCATAAAATTGATATTTAACAAAATTATTTTAATTTATCAACCTAATACCTTATAACCATCATCATAAATTTCTTTTTCAATACTATTTAAATTCGTTGGTGTTTCATAAGAAATTTTAACTAATTGGTCATTTAGTTTTACAATTACTTCATCTACACCTATCATCTTCTCAAGTCTATGTTGGAGCGAATTAGCTTGCTCTTCAGTATTTAATTCACTAATTCTAATTTCACTAAAGTTCATTTAATTAACCCCTAATCTTTCATTAATTTTTGAAATGTCACTAACAATTCTTCCATCGCTTCTTCTTGAGCGCCGTTATTCACTTTATCCATGATACAGCTTTTCATATGATGATCTAGCAACTTAGTGGCCACACTATTTAATGCAGATCTTGTAGCTCTAATTTGAGTTAGCACGTCATCACAGTATACATCTTCTTCAATCATGCGATTAATCGCTCTAACTTGCCCTTCAATACGATTTAGTCTTGATTTTAAATTCATTTTAATTTGTTTGGAATGATGTGCATTTTCATGATTATTCAAGGTCGTCACCCTTTCTAATAGTACTATCATATCGTATAATTTACCTTCATATTCGTCAAACACTGTAACTTATTTTCATGAAAAAGAGTCATGCTATTTAGTTAATGCCATGATACAATTAAGTTTAAGAAAGTACTAGACTTATCTTATTCTTGCAAGAATTAAAAAATAAACAGGAGGCGTACTATGGTAGAAATATATTCAATGTCTTTCACGCATTCCTCATTGATTATTAATATCATTTTAATTGCTGCCTTTATATTAAACTTAATTTTTGCGTTTGTTATTATCTTTATGGAGCGCCGTAGTGCTGGTTCAATATGGGCTTGGCTACTTGTTTTAGTATTTTTACCAATTATAGGGTTTATTTTATATTTACTATTAGGACGCCAAATTCAAAGCAATCGTATTTTTAAATTGAAAAAGGAAGACCGTAAAGGGCTTGCTATGATTGTCGATGAACAAATTGAAGCATTAGAAAGCGACGATTTCTC
Organism: Staphylococcus sp. MB377; assembly: GCF_001922505.1. Lineage (NCBI taxonomy): Bacteria > Bacillati > Bacillota > Bacilli > Caryophanales > Staphylococcaceae > Staphylococcus > Staphylococcus sp. MB377. The sequence continues at coordinate 18,503 of NZ_MAON01000063.1, forward strand.
AAAAGGTAATCATCAAATTGTTAAGTTTAAAGAAATGGTACGCATGTTACTTTTTAACAATGCTGCATTCCTTACTACTGATAATCAAATCAAGATTTATACTGATGGCCATGCAAAATTTGATGCATTATTAAGTGATATTAAAAATGCAAAGGATTATATACATATTCAATACTATATTTTCAAAAGTGATGAATTAGGTCATCGAATTCTCTCAGCACTTGAGGATAAACTTGATGAGGGCTTAGAAGTTAAAATGTTATACGATGATATGGGATCAAGAACTTTAAGAAAAAAAGATTTAAAACACTTCCGTCAAAAAGGTGGACATGTTGAATCTTTCTTCCCTTCTAAACTCCCACTTATAAATCTCCGTATGAATAACCGAAACCATAGAAAAATAGTTATTATTGACGGTAAAATTGGTTATGTTGGTGGTTTTAATGTAGGCGACGAATATTTAGGTAAAGATAAAAAATTTGGATATTGGCGAGACACTCATTTGCGATTAGAAGGAGATTCTGTAAACGCACTTGAACTGAGATTTATATTCGATTGGAATTCACAATCAAACCGTGATTCAATCGAATATGAAGATCGTTATTTTCCTGATGTAGACTCTGGTGGAACAATAGGTGTACAAATTGCCTCAAGTGGTCCTGATGAAGATTGGGAGCAAATCAAATATGGTTATTTGAAAATGATTTCTTCAGCTAAACAATCTATTTATATTCAATCACCCTATTTTATTCCTGATCAAGCCTTCATTGATGCAATTAAAATAGCAGCTTTAGGTGGTGTAGAGGTCAATATCATGATTCCTAATAAACCTGATCATCCTTTTGTTTATTGGGCTACCTTAAAAAACGCAGCTTCTCTATTATCAGCTGGTGTGAAAATCTATCATTATGATAATGGTTTCTTACACTCCAAAACATTAATTATTGATGATGAAATTGCTTCAGTAGGTACTGCCAACATGGATAATCGTAGTTTTACATTGAACTTTGAAGTAAACGCATTTATCTATGATGAAGCAATTGCAACTCAACTAAAAGAAGCATTTATTCAAGATATGAAAGTATCCTACCGACTCACTGAAGACTTATATAATAAACGAAGCCTGTGGATTAAATTTAAAGAAGGTATATCTCAATTACTTTCACCTATTCTATAGATAATTTAGATATAGTAGTTTAAAAAATTACATTGAAAATATTATAGACTTAAAATAATACTTTAGTCCCGAACTTATCTGAACAATAAGGAGATTAAAATGAATGTAACACGACAAATAGAATTAGCGCATCGTTATATGAAAAATTTTCATAAAAATGATTATTCTGGTCATGATATTGCACATGTAGAACGTGTAACGTCACTAGCTCAAACAATCTCTAAATGCGAGCAACAAGGAGAATATTTAATTATCACATTATCTGCATTACTTCATGATGTCATTGATGATAAGTTAACAAATAAAGCCAATGCTTTAGATCGTTTAAAAACATTTTTAAAGAACATTCGTGTATCTTTTGATCAACAAAAAAAGATTATTTACATCATTCAGCATTTAAGTTATAGAAATGGACAAAATAATCATGTAGACCTTCCTATTGAAGGACAAATTGTAAGGGATGCTGATCGACTAGATGCGATTGGTGCTATTGGTATTGCTAGAGCATTTCAATTTTCAGGCCATTTTAATGAGCCAATGTGGACAGAATCACCACATAGAGACATACCTAATATTGAAACGATTACTAATTTAGAACCTTCAGCTATACGTCACTTTTATGATAAATTATTAAAATTAAAAGATTTAATGCATACTGAAACTGGTCGAAAATTAGCTAGAGAAAGACATGCGTTTATGGAACAGTTTTTAAATCAATTTTATAAAGAATGGCATATATAAAAAAAGGTCGATACCCTACGTAAGGATATCGGCCTTTTTACTTACTAGTTTCAATTAAACTAATTTATTTTTTCTTTTTATTATTCTTAGAAACGACTTGAGTGTTTTTACCTTTTTTATTTGAGTTACTATTATTTTCCTCAAATTTTTCAATCATTGGTGCAACTTCTCTTCGAGCAACTTTTTCATAGTACATATTGGCGAAGTATGTTTGAACAATCAAGAATGCCGCACTGACTGACCAATATAAACCTAAAGCTGAAGCCGAACTTAATGAAATCCAAATAATCATGATTGGTGATACAATCATCATCATATATGTCATTTGACGTTGTTCTTGAGGCATTTGCTTACTTGATACCCAAGCTTGGATAAAGTAAAGCACACCGGCAATAATAGTAATCCAAATATCAGGATGTATTAAATTAAACCATAAGAAGTGAGGATGTTCTGCAATACCGCCACCAATACGGTAACGTAATACAAAGTATAATCCCATGACAACTGGCATTTGAATTAATACAGGTAAACATCCTAATGCACTCTTCATTGGATTAATATCGTATTTCTTATAAACTTCCATCATTTCTTGGTTTGCTGCCATTTTCTCTTCTTGAGTACGTGCACGTTTAACTTTCTCTTGCACGCCATCAACTTCTGGTTTGGCAACTTTCATTTTTTCACGCATCAAATGACTATTTTTATAGTTTGATAGCATGAATGGTAACAAGATAATACGTATTACTAAAACTAATACGATAATTGCAATACCGTAGTCATCGTTAAATACTGAATGGCCTAACCAATGTAATACTTTAGACATTGGTTCTACGAATGTATTATAGAAAAATCCATCTCTATTACTAGATTTAGAATAGTCACATCCGGCTAAAAAGACCATTACCCCTAATAACAAAGGTAGTAACGCTTTCTTCTTCATTTTTACACCTCTATTGATATATTCACATAGAGATTATTTTATCATAGTAACCGTGTACTGGAAAACAAAAAAAGAAAAATTTTATTATTTATTTGAAATAACTTTTCATTTTAGTAACAGTCTTGTCAATATTATGACTACGTGCAATCGCTGAAATAACTGAAACACCATCTGCACCATTTTGAGAAATAGGTTCAATATTGTCTTCTGTTATGCCTCCAATTGCTACCATTGGTAACGAAGGATTGATGTTCTTTAATTTAGCAATCATTGAAGGACCTACTGGTGCGTTAGCATCATCTTTAGAGATTGTTGCAAACATAGGTCCAACTCCAATATAATCAACATGTTCTAAATCCGAATGGTAATATTCTTTCTCATTTCTAATGCTAAGCCCAATGATTTTATCTCTAAAACGTTCAGCAAAAGACTTCACATTTACATCATCTTGCCCTACATGAATACCGTCTGCATTTATTTTTTCAGCTAAATCAACATCGTCATTTACAATAAATGGTACTTGATAGTCATGACATAGTTTTAATAAATCAATTGCTAAATCTTCTTTCGCAACACCATCTAATGATGTTGGCCCCTTTTCACGGAATTGAAAAAGGGTAATTCCAGCTTCTAAAGCTTGCTTTAGTATTACTCTAATATCTTTTCCTTCTGGAACATCTTGCGTACCGCAAATAAAATAAACGTTTAATAATGATGAATTAAACATATTATTCAACCTCTTGTCTTTTGACTTGGTGTTGGTAAGTATTAAAGTCAATGTTATACATTTGATCTAATAGTTTGGGTAAAAATGTACCTGGTCCATTCACTTGTTGATCCTTTTCAGCAAGTTCAGCTGCAATATTATAAATGCTCACTGCTTCTTCTAACACTTGTAGTGTTGGATTTTCTTCTCTAAATAAGAAACTCGCTACAATACCACCGAGTAAACATCCAGCACCAGTAATTTTAGCTAATAAAGGTGACCCATTAGATAACTTGACAACTTTGCCACCTTGGACAACAACATCATCTTTACCTGTTAACACGATGGCTGTATTCAATTCCTCATGGACTCTCTTAGCTATTTCAACAACATCTAAGTCAGTTTCACCATCTGTACCTTTCATCGTTGTAGTCGCATCTACTAACGTTAAAATTTCTGAGGCATTTCCTTTAATTACTGATACTTTCACTTCTGATAAGAATTTTTGGCAAAATGCTTTACGATATGAAGATGCACCAACTGCCACTGGATCAAATACAATCGGTGTTCCTTGTTGATTCGCAATTTTACCAATTTCCAATATGTCTTGTTCATTTGCTTTAGTCATCGTGCCAATATTAATAAGTAATGCACCAGCGACTTTATAAAATTCTCTCGCTTCTTCAGGTGCTTCACTCATTGCTGGGCTCGCGCCGATACTGAGTAAACCATTGGCTGTAAAATTCTTCACGACATCATTTGTATAACACACAACTAGAGGGTTCTCTTGTCTCAAACGTTCTAAGTTATTCATCATCTAAACCTACTTTCTTCATATAGGCAAAATGGTTTACCGGCCCTCTACCCTGACCAATCTCTGGCGTATATTGAATACTTAATGAAATAAATTTCTTAGCTTTTTTTACCGCTTCATAGATTGATTTACCTTTTGCAAGTTCTGCAGTAATTACCGCTGAAAATGTACATCCGGTGCCGTGAGTATGTTTTGTATCAAAGCGTTGATCTTCAAAAGTATATACATCATCCTTAGTAAACAAGAAATCTTTGGCATTGTTTAAATCAGTAGAATGCCCACCTTTTATTACGACGCCTTTACTACCTATCTCGTTAATAAATATGTTACCAGCTTTTCGTATATTTTCTTCAGTGTCTAGTTTGATACCTGTAATTTCCTCTGCTTCAGGAATATTAGGTGTGACGACATCTGCTAAAGGTAGTAATGTATTCTGTAAATGTTTCTTAGTATCATCATCCATGAGTGAATCACCACTTTTAGCAAGCATAACTGGATCAATAACGTATGGAATATCTGAGTGTTGTTTCAAATAATGTTGGATTAACTCCATTGTTTCATGAGTTGCAATCATGCCTGTCTTAATAGCATGTGGTAATTCATCATTAAAGACACTGTCTAATTGTTCTTGTACCCAACTTGTCTCAAGATTATGGATATGTTGAACGCCTTTAGTGTTTTGCGCAACGATACTTGTAATCGCTGCCATACCGTAGACGCCACAGGCATGAAATGATTTTAAATCGGCCATCACACCAGCGCCACCTGATGGATCGGTTCCTGCAATTGTTAAAGCAATTTTGGGTTTATGCATTTTTATCGCCTCCGAAGTTCCACTGTTCATTAATATAAGCCATATTAAAGAAATTACGTTCATGTACGGTACTTTGTAAGAAACTTTCTTTAATATCTTTCTTCTCTTGTTCTGTACAATTTGTTGTTAATTTATCTAATAAATTATCAAATACTTCAATTAATGGTCGCATTTCTGTACTATAGAAATCAAACCATTTTGCTGTAACAGAATCTCTATTTAGGTTTTGATCCTCTAATGCCATTTTAGCTACTACTTCATATACATAAGGACAAGGTGCCATTGCAGCTATAGTATACGCAGCATTTTCATGAGCATATGCGTGATAATACATATGTTTAATGTAATGATCTCCACTAGGTGGCCATACTTTTTCTTTAACAATTTCTTCATAAGGTTCATTGATATAATCTGCTAGGATTTCATGTGCCTCAACCTCACCATCAAGCATAAATTCAATTTGTTCAACTAAAAATTTAACATCCTTCATTGATGGCGCTTTTGGGATAAGAAGTGCATATAAATTTGTAAATTCTTTCAAATATGACGCATCTGCTCTTAAATATTGACGTACTGCTTGAGCATCTAAATCCCCTTTTAATAGGTCTTGTATAAAGCCATCATTATAAATTTCTTCAATAATAGGTTGCGCAGCCTCTTTAATCTCAGTTGAAAATGTCATATTAATCCTCCTTAAAATTAAAAAATGCTACATTTCAACGTAGAAATGTAGCTATCATTCAATAAAGAGAACGTAACATTTACATAACTACTTTCCTACGTTGGTACTAACCAAATCAGGTTATAAGGGTCTGAATTAATCATCTCAGCCATTTACTATGGCTCCCCTAGTAGCATTAATTTATTAATTTAACAATATCAAAATGACTGCGTTTTATCAAACAAAACAAAAAAGAGTGGAACAAAATTCACTGTTCCACTCTTACTTTAAATGATTAAATTACTATATTATGCAGTTACCCATTGTGAAGCGCCTGCAGTGTTATATAATTTAACTGCTGCAGCATCTTGTACGTGTTCAGGAGCTTGTGCTGGTGAAACACCTTTATATTCATCAGGAGCTACTGAATCCCAAGTAGATTGTAAGAATTGATATTTACCTGCTGCACCTGAACTTGGGTTGATAGCAGTAATGTCGCCACCAGATTCACGTTGTGCAATTTGTTGTAAATGACTGTTAACATTTACAGAAGAACCATTTGAAGCATTGTTATTTGAAGAACTTGAGTTAGAAGTTGTAGCTTCAGTTTGTGGTTGTTGTGTTTGTTCAGTTTGAGGTGCTTGTTGAGTTTGAGTTGGTTGAACTTGACTAGATTGTTGTTGAGAACCAACTTGTTCAGCTGAAGTTTGATTAGAAACAGTTGAAACTTGTGCACTTACATCTTGTTGTTGAGAAGCTTGACCTGATTGTGCATAGTTCCAACTCCAGTTAGTACCATCTGATTCAAAATGATAAGTGAAACCTTCATAATCAAAAGTTACATTGTAAGCACCCTCTTGAATAGGGCTATCATTTAATGATTGATCATTTGATTGAGCTAATTGAGCTAATTCTGCTTTATTTACTTGAGCTTCGCTCGCATCTGCGTGTCCAGCGTTGCCAGCAACTACTCCTAAACCTACTGCTAATGATGAAGCAATAATTGTCTTTTTCATAATATATATCCTCCTAAGAATGTTTGTGTCTTAATTAATTTTACAAGTACCACTTTAACATCCATAAAATCATAGTAGGTTACAGTGAAATAAAAAAAGACAGGACTTTTTTACATAGAAATTACATTAGTAAAACCATAATTATTTCAATTGCAAACTATCATGACAGCTTTGAATAGGTATATAAACATCTTTTCTTTGTAATATTTATGAAATCTTTCAGATAATTAAACGGGTAATTTAATAGCCTCCCTTATAAATTCTTTATATAAGAGAGGCCATGAGTATAATTAAAAGAAGTTTTTATAGTAAATAGGGATGGAGTTATTAGAAGATTATTTAACATCAATCACTTCAAGGTGATCAAAGGAATAAGCGTCTTCATCATATGAGGTGTTAGGAAAAATATTATCGTTTTTAGATTTAGGGGACATAAATTTAATTGTTTCAACATATAATTCAGTCACAAAGTGCGTTTGGCCATCTTTATCGTACTTACGAGATCTCATTTGTCCTGTAATACCAACTAAAGTGCCTTGGTCTGTATATGATTCTATATTTGTTGCTGTTTTACCAAATGCTTTACAAAAAATATAATCACAAGCTATTTCATTATTTTCATCTTTATAATTACGTTCAGTTGCAACACAGAACGTAGCTATCTTCACCTCCTCGTTTTCAAATATTTGTGCCTTTTTGGTCAATCGACCTACTATCACAATTTTATTTAGCATGTGTCACCTCCTTCTATAACTATATTATTCATTTATAATTTAGGCGTCAAAATTCTATTTTTAATATTTTTATTCCTCTTATTACACAAAGTTTGATATATTTAAAGAAAATAATTGTAAAACTCATATTTGATTATTAATAATTTCATTTTTTGCATAATTTCAAATTTTTTTGGGGATGTGATGAAGTGAAGACATTTAAAGCTGTACGTTTTCAAATCGTTAACGAAAATGGTGGAATAACTGAATTCGAGTTAGAAGATGGTGTAATCATTAATAAAGAAAATAGTGGCACAGGTTGGCTCTTAGAGGTTGTCATTTCAAATGCACATTATGAGACAATGAAAAAATATTATGATGATCAAACTTTATTGGACATTAGAGTCGTGATAACGCGTCCTTCAAATGATCCCGCTTTATTTGATGCCACAATTAAAAGCATTTCTGAATTCGAAACAACAATGTCAATAGTATTTGACTGTCATATTTATACTTTACGTCAAGTATATGCAGAGAGTTTATTAGAACAGTTAATTGATGAAGGTCTTTCTGGTGAAGAGTTAAAAATAACATTCAATCGAATGATGCAATCAAAACCAAAACTTAAAGAAGAAAAATTTGAGAGAGAATAAAAAATTGCCTCCTAACACTTTATTAAGTTAGGAGGCAATTTTTGATTATTTAAGCATCTTGAATTGCAAAAGTTAGTTCACAACTGCAAGCTAATTGTCCATCAACAGTTGCTTTAGCTGTACCTTTTCCAATCGGACCTTTAATTTTAGTAATTTCTACTTCTAACATTAAAGTATCACCAGGAGTTACTTGCTTTTTAAATCTACATTTATCAATACCAGCAAATAAAGCAATTTTACCTTTATTCTCTTCACTGTTTAGCATAGCAACAGCTCCTGTTTGAGCTAAAGCTTCAGTAATTAGTACGCCAGGCATCACAGCATAATCTGGAAAGTGTCCTTGGAAAAAAGGCTCATTACCAGATACTTGTTTTAAGCCCACACATCTTTTGCCTTCTTCATATTCAACTACACGGTCTATTAGTAAAAATGGTTGTCTATGTGGAATGATTTGTTTAATTTGATTATAATCGAAAATTGTTTCCATAATGTAAGTCCTCCAGAAGTTTATACGAAAAATATCTTATTAATCATTTACTCTTTCAATGTTAGCACCCAATGATTTTAATTTCTCATGGAAATTAACGTAACCACGGTCTAAATGTTTCAATTCAGTAACCTGAGTTGTACCTTCAGCTACTAAACCAGCTAATATTAATGCCGCAGCTGCACGTAAATCCGTTGCTTTAACTTGAGCACCTTGTAATTGACTCTTACCTTGTATTTTAGCGCTTCTGCCTTCTACAGTAATATTTGCATTCATACGTCTAAATTCGGCAACATGCATAAATCTATTTTCAAAGACTGTTTCAGTTATCACTTTATGACCTTCAGCTGTTAATAATAACGCCATCATTTGTGATTGCATATCTGTTGGGAATCCAGGATGTGGCAATGTTTTAACGTCAACTGGTTTAAGTTCATCCTCAGCAGTGACTCTTACACCATCTTCTTGGAAATCTAAATTAACACCCATTTCTTCTAGTTTATAAATTAAACTAGTCATGTGTTCCTTCACAGCGTCTCGAACAAATACATCACCACGTGTAATTGCAGCAGCTATGATAAGGGTACCTGCTTCAATTCTATCTGGAATAATTGAATGTTCAACACCTCTTAATTTTTCGACACCATGAATTGTAATAGTATCAGTACCAGCTCCGGTAACTTTACCACCCATTTCATTGATATAATTTGCTAAATCAACAATTTCAGGTTCTTTAGCAACATTTTCAATTACTGTTTTACCCTTTGCAAGTGAAGCAGCCATAATAATGTTTTGAGTTGCACCTACACTAGGGAAATCTAAATGAATATCTGTACCTTTTAAACCATCTTTTGTACTAGCATAAATATTTCCATTTTCAAGGTGAATTTCAGCACCTAGAGCTTCAAAACCTTTAATATGCTGCTCTATTGGTCGTGCACCAATTGCACAACCACCTGGTAATGCGACAATGGCATGTCCTAATCGAGCTAGTAAAGGACCCATAACCAATATGCTTGCACGCATCTTACTAACATATTCATAAGGTGCCTCTTCTTTTAATGTTGTAGATGCATCAACTAATACGGCACCTTCTTCTTTGTTATACTCCACATTAGCGTTTAATGTTGATAACACATTATTTATTGTTACAACATCACTTAGATCTGGAACGTTAACAAGTTTACTTTGACCTTCTGATGCTAACAGTGATGCAGTTAGTACTGGTAAAACTGCATTTTTAGCTCCTTCAACTTTAACTTCTCCAGTTAGGCGATTGCCACCTTTTATAACTATTTTATCCATAATAATCCTCCACTTTAAACTCCTATTACTATCATCATTTCCCGATTTTCAATCAATTATTTATTATATCCATTTTTAAAAAGAATTTACAATAAACTCATTATTGAAATAAAAATTTCACTTGTGTTGAGAATTGTAATAAATCAATTAAAAAATTACTGACAGCTGTACCCAATAATACTGCTAAAAACATTAGACAAACTTGTACTTGAGTAGCATAGCCTTTTTTAAAAAATTGATCTAATTTTAGAGAGTTTAATGCCCAATAAGCTATGCAAATACACAGAACATGTAAAATTAAGTGTACTATTGCAAATTGTCCAATATAATCCATGACATTCTCTCCTTTTAGATTTCTGTACTATATTGTACATTAAATAAGCACAGAATGATACTAATCGTGACTATGATACAACATAAAAAAGGTTTGAAAACTAAAGTTAGTTTCCAAACCTTTTTAATTATTTTAATTCTGCTACGCGTAAGCGGTTTTCAGCTCTTGCCAACGCTCTTTTAGCTCTGTTTATATCACTGTTATCCTGATCTTCTAAATGAGATTGTGCTCTTTGACGAGCTAATTTAGCTCGTTCTACATCAATTTCACTTGCAGTTTCAGCTGTTTGAACAATGACAGATATTTTATGTTGTCTAATTTCAACAAAGCCACCACTAACAGCTATATATTCAGTACCATTTCTAAAATTTACTTTTACATGGCCTGTTTTTAATGCGGCAACTGTCGGAATATGCCCGCTCATGACACCCATTTCACCAGCTGTAGTTTGAAAAACAACTAATTCAACGTCATCTTTTTCGTAGACTGAACCATTAGGAGTGACAATATCAAGATTAACTGTACTCATTATCTATACCTCCTAATTGTTTAGACTTCAACACCCATATCTTTTGCTTTGGCAATGACATCTTCCATACTTCCAACTAAACGGAAAGCATCTTCAGGAATATGGTCATATTTACCATCTAAAATGTCTTTAAAATCAGCTACTGTAGTTTTAACAGGAACGTATGAACCTTTTTGACCAGTGAATTGTTCTGCTACATGGAAGTTTTGTGACAAGAAGAATTGAATTCGACGTGCACGTTCTACAGTCAATTTATCTTCTTCTGATAACTCATCCATACCTAAAATAGCAATGATATCTTGTAATTCTCTATATTTTTGAAGTGTTGATTGGACATCTCGTGCCACTTCATAATGCTCTTGACCAACAATTGCTGGTTCTAACGCTCTTGATGTAGATGCTAAAGGATCCACGGCAGGATAGATACCCATCTCAGTTAATTTACGTTCTAAGTTAGTTGTAGCATCTAAGTGAGCGAATGCAGTTGCTGGCGCTGGGTCAGTATAGTCATCGGCTGGTACGAATACAGCTTGAATTGAGGTTACTGAACCTTTATTCGTTGATGTAATACGTTCTTGTAATTGACCCATTTCCGTAGCTAAAGTAGGTTGATAACCTACAGCTGATGGCATACGTCCTAATAATGCTGATACTTCTGAACCTGCTTGAGTAAATCTGAAAATGTTATCGATGAATAACAGAACGTCTTGTCCTTGTTCATCACGGAAATACTCAGCCATTGTCAATGCAGAAAGTGCCACACGCATACGCGCACCAGGTGGCTCGTTCATTTGACCAAATACCATTGCTGTTTTCTCAATAACGCCACTATCTCTCATTTCATAATATAGGTCGTTACCTTCACGTGTACGTTCACCTACACCAGCAAATACTGAAATACCACCATGTTCTTGTGCGATATTATTAATCAATTCTTGGATTAAAACGGTTTTACCAACACCGGCACCACCAAATAGACCGATTTTACCACCTTTGATGTATGGTGCTAATAAGTCTACAACTTTGATTCCAGTTTCAAGAATTTCTACTTCAGTAGATAATTCGTCAAAATTAGGTGATTGTCTATGAATTGGATCACGTCTTACTGAACCATCTAATTTATCTTCTAAATCAATTGTGTCACCTAATACGTTAAATACACGTCCTAAAGTTACTTCGCCAACTGGTACTGAAATGTCTTTTTCAGTGTTCTGAACTTCCATACCACGTTGAACACCATCTGTTGAATCCATGGCAATTGTACGAACAACGTCATCACCTAGTTGTAATGCAACTTCAAGCGTTAATTCAAAAGTACCATCTTCTTTGGGAACTTCGATGATTAAGGCGTTATTAATTTCAGGTACTTCATTATGTTCAAAACGAACGTCAATAACAGGACCCATAACCTGAGTTACACGGCCATTACTCATGTTGTTTCCTCCTTTTAATTATTATTCAAGTGCTGCGGAACCACCAACAATTTCTGTGATTTGTTGAGTGATTTCAGCTTGTCTAGCTCTATTATATTGTAATGATAAGTCATCAATAAGTTCAGTTGCATTATCAGAAGCATTTTTCATTGCAGTCATTCTCGCTGCATGTTCACTAGCCTTAGCATCTAAAATCGTTCCATAAATTAAACTTTCAACATATTGAGGAAGAATAACACTTAGGATAGACTCTTTATCAGGCTCAAATTCATATGAAGACATTTGGCCTTGACCTTGGCTAGAATCTTCACGAGATAATGGTAAAACTTGTTTAGTTGCTGGTTTATTTTCAAGAACACTAACATAGTGACTGTAATAAATTTTTAATTCGTCAATATGTTCTTCACTGAATAAGTCAATCGCATGTTTAGCAATTGCTTGTATTGATTTAAATGAAGGTTGATCAGGAACTTCAACAAGTGAATTCTCAATTTCATAACCTCTATTTTTAAGGAAATCAACACCAGATTGACCCAATACAATAATACTATATTCGTCACTGCTAGAATGCTTTTCTTTAATATCATTAATAAGTCGTTTTAGTACATTTGAACTATAAGCACCTGCTAAGCCTTTATCACTTGTAATAACTAGGTAGCCACTACGTTGAACTTGTCTAGGTCTAAGCATAGGATGACTAGAATTTTTACTAGCACCTGCAATTGCAGTAATAGCATCTTGCATTTTCTCCATATAAGGTTCAAATTGTTTAGTGTTTTTTTCAGCTCGACGTAATTTTGAACTTGATACCATATTCATCGCTTTGGTAATTTGTTTCATTTTTTTCGTCGATTTAATACGACCATCTATCTCTTTTAATGAAGCCATTATCTCACCACCCTTTCAATTTAAAGTTTAATTATTCAGATTTGCTAAAGCTTTTCTTGAATTCATTAATAGTTGCTTCAAATTTCTCATCAGATGGTAAGCCACCAGTTTCTCTAATTTCATTTAATAAGTCTGAACCATTTGATTTAGTCCAACTATTCAATTCATCTTCAAAACGTGTGATGTCTTCTACAGGAATATCATCTAGGTAACCTTTTGTTAATGCATAAATAATTAAAACTTGATTTTCAACAGGAAGTGGTTTGTTTTGATCTTGTTTCAAGACTTCAACCGTACGTTTACCTCTTTCAAGTTTTCTAGCTGTAAATTCATCTAAATCAGAACCGAATTGTGCAAATGATTCTAATTCTCTATATGAAGCTAAGTCTAAACGTAGCGTACCTGCTACTTTCTTCATTGCTTTAATTTGAGCAGATCCACCTACACGTGAAACTGATTGTCCTGCATTAATCGCTGGTCTTACACCTGAGAAGAATAAATCAGATTGTAAGAAAATTTGTCCATCTGTAATTGAAATTACGTTAGTTGGTACGTATGCAGAAATATCCCCTGCTTGTGTTTCAATGATTGGTAAAGCAGTTATTGAACCGCCACCTAAATCATCATTAAGTTTAGCTGCTCTTTCTAATAATCTACTATGCAGGTAGAATACGTCACCTGGATACGCTTCACGACCTGGTGGTCTACGTAATAATAATGATAACTCACGATAAGCAGCAGCTTGTTTAGTTAAATCATCGTAAACGATTAATACATGTTTACCATTGAACATAAACTCTTCACCCATAGTTACACCTGAGTAAGGTGCAATGTAAAGTAATGGTGAAGGTTCAGATGCTGAAGCTGAAACAACAATTGTGTAATCTAATGCACCAGCTTGACGCAATTTTTCTACATTTGCACGCACAGTTGAATCTTTTTGACCAATTGCTACGTAAATGCAAATTGTATCTAAACCTTTTTGGTTTAAGATTGTATCAATACCGATTGTTGTTTTACCTGTTTGTCTATCTCCGATAATTAACTCACGTTGACCACGTCCAATTGGAACTAATGCGTCAATCGCTTTAATACCAGTTTGAAGTGGTTCGTCAACAGATTTACGAGCCATTACACCTGTAGCTTTTTGCTCAACAGGACGTGTTTTAGTTGTATTGATAGGACCTTGCCCATCAATAGGTTGACCAAGTGGGTTAACAACACGACCCATAAGTTCTTCACCTACTGGAACTTCCATAATACGTCCAGTACGTCTAACTTCGTCGCCTTCAGTAATTTCAGTATATGGTCCTAAAATAACTACACCCACATTTGATTCTTCAAGGTTTTGAGCTAAACCAAGAACACCATTTGAGAACTCTACTAGCTCACCAGCCATACAGTCATTTAATCCGTGAATTAATGCGATACCGTCACCAATTTGGAGTACCGTACCAACATCAGTTACAGACATTTCAGACTCATAATTTTCAATTTGTGAGCGAAGTAATGCACTGATTTCTTCAGCTTTTATGGCCATCTATGTCACTCCTCTTTATTTTAGTTTACTCTTCTAAATTTGCGTTCGATTTGTTCTAAATCTTTTTTAACACTGCCATCTAGCACAGTAGTACCAACTTTAACTCTAAATCCTCCAATTAATTCTGGATTTATTTTCGTAGTAATATGTACTTGAGATAAATTAGTTTGTTTTAAAATTAAGTCTTTAATGCGATCAAGTTCTTCATCACTTAATTGATAAACTGATTCAACAATTGCTGAATCTTCATTATGATATTCATTATATAAACTTTTGAATTCTTTAAAAATTGAATTGATAAGTACTAAATGACGATTATTAGCTAATATCATTAGCATATTTTTCAAGTAATAATTAGCATCTCCAAAAATGATACCAACAAATTTGCGTCTTTCTGAAGCTGGTTGGTTAGGATTTGAGTCAATTGCTCTAAAATCTTCACCATAGTTTCTCGTAGCTTCACTAACTTCACTCAATTCGTCATACATTAAATCTAATCTATCTTTATCAATAGCGACGTCAAATAATGCTTTAGCGTATTTATTTGCTACATCTGCCATTATTTATCGCCTGCCTCTTTTAAATACTTATCAACAAGTTCTTTTTGATCTTGTTCTGAAATTTCTTTTTGAAGTACTTTAGAAGCAATTAATACTGATAATTCAGACACTTGATTGTTAATATCCGCTAATGCACGTTCTTTCTCGCTATTGATTTCACTTTGAGCAGTTTCAATCATACCATTTGCACGAATATTTGCTTCATGAATGATTTCTTCGTGTTGTTTACGTGCTTGAACTCTAGCATCTTCTAAAATACGTTGAACTTCATCTTGAGTTTGTTTTAGTGTCTTTTTGTTTTCTTCTTCAAGTTTTTGTGCATTTAATTTTGCTTCTTCGGCTTCATCAATGTCTCTATTGATGTCACGTTCACGTTTATCCATTACTTCTTTTAATGGACCCCAAGCAAATTTCTTAAGTAGTGCTAGTAATATAGCAAATGTGATAACTGTTACAATGACAGTACCCCATTCAACTCCACCACCTGCTGCACCTATAACGAATGAATTAGTTAATGCATTCACTGGCATTTGACACTCCTTTCATAATTAATCACCACTTGCCATTAAATAAAACGAACGGCGAAGATCCAAGTGACTTCGCCATGAAATTTTCTTATTGGAAAAGAGTCATGAATGCGATTACAACACCGATGATAGGTAATGCCTCAACTAAACCAATACCGATGAACATGATACTCATTAATTGTCCACGTGCTTCTGGTTGACGAGCTACACCTTCTACTGTTCTTGAAACGATAAGACCGTTACCGATACCTGCGCCTAGTGCTGATAAACCAATTGCAATTGCTGCTGCGATTAAACCCATATTAATAATTCCTCCTAAAATGTTTGTTTAAGTTAATGTGTGTCCGCTACTTTGTGGGACATGTAAACCATTGAAAGCATGATAAATATATATGCCTGGATTGAGCCAACAAAGATTGAGAATCCTTGCCATACGATTAAACCTGGAATACCTATAATCCAACCCCAAGCACTACTTACAACTAAACCGGCTAATAATGAAAGTAATAATTCACCGGCAAAAATATTACCGTATAAACGTAGTCCAAGTGTTAATGTTGAAGAGAATTCTTCAAAAACATTGATAATTGCTAAAGGCCAGAATGGTTTGAAGTAATTACCTATGTATGCCTTAGTACCACGGATTTTCACACCATAATAGTGTGTAAGTAATATCATCATAGTTGACAATGTCAATGTGACTGTTGCATCTGCTGTTGGAGATTTCCACCATAGATAATGATCTTTAGTGACTATAGCAAATGGTAACCCTAACATGTTTGCAACAAAGATAAATAATATCAATGTTACAGCTAAGAAGTGAAACTGACCACCTTTTTTCCAAGCCATATTACTCTCAATGATGCTTCTCACAAAGTCAAAGATCCATTCAATAAAATTCTGTTTACCTGATGGTCTTTTCTTTAAATTACGTGTACAAATAATTGCTATAAGAAAAACAATGATTGCTGTAATAACTAACATCATGATGCTTGCTAAATTGAAAACGAGATCAAAACCAAACACATTCCAACTCACGAGTGGGTTTTTGTGATCCATGTACTCACCTCTTTCGTTCTTAAAATTTTAACTCTTTAGCAGTAGAGGGCGTAGTATGATTAAAACATAAGAAAACATAAGACCTATCATTATTCCAATAATATTGACATAAACTTTTAATAAAAACCATATTACGCACGCAATGATAGCGACTAAGTATCTCCAAGTATTGCCTGTAGAAATGTGTATATTATCTGGTTGTTTTGCCCGAGATAAATATAATTCGAAAATATAGGTATTTATTAAAGATCCAACTGTGCCGATTATCAATCCAAGAATAAAAGGTTTTGGAATAATGATATACAATACACCCAATAAAATTAGAAAATAAATATAATATTGAATGAATTGTTTAAATATGATGCTGAAACGCCTCATTTTTTTCCTCCAAATTAACTTATGACAACCATGCAAACCGTTCCACTCATACAAATTTAATAATAATATAGGGGAAATAGTGTGTCAATTCTATTCAAATTGTTGTAAAAATTGACTATTTAGTTGTCAAAAAATGTTCACAATTAAGATTATTTTATGAATTGAAAGATTTTGGCATTTTTGAAGTTAAGCCGAAATAATATTTTATACTCTCACATATTCTCAAAGATGCATTGCCATCACCATAAGGATTTTGAGTTAGCGCCATTTGATCATAAATCATTTGATTTTCTAAGATTTCTGTTGTTGATTTAAAAACATTATCAAAATCAGTGCCTACAACCTTTAAAGTACCTGCTGTTACACCTTCTGGTCTTTCAGTTACATCTCTTAGAACAAGAACAGGTTTATTTAATGAAGGGGCTTCTTCTTGAATCCCCCCTGAATCAGTCAAAATTAAATATGCTTTATTTGCAAAATTATGAAAATCTACAACATCGAGTGGTTCAATTAATTCTATACGTTCATGTTCTCCTAAATACTCGTAAGCTAGTTCTCTTACTTTAGGATTTAAATGTAAAGGAGACACAATAACGATATCTTCATATTCATCCACAATTTTGCGCATCGCTTTGTAAATATCAATCATTGGCTGTCCGACATTTTCTCGTCTATGGACAGTTAATAATATAATACGTTTACCTTGATGTTTTCTTATAATATCTGAATTATATTCTTTTTGAATTGTTAGTTCGAGTGTGTCGATAGCAGTATTTCCAGTAATAATAATTGAATCAGGACTCTTGTTTTCTTGAAGTAGATTATTAGCCGCCCCTTTAGTAGGTGCAAAATGTATATCGGCTAAATTACTTACCATTTGCCTATTCACTTCTTCTGGAAATGGCGTATATTTATGTCGCGTTCTTAAACCTGCTTCAACATGACCAATAGCAACTTTATTATAAAAAGCAGCAAGAGCACCAGAAAATGTTGTAGTTGTGTCGCCATGAACTAATACCATATCTGGTTTCTCTTTTTTTATAACATCTTCAAGTTTCGTCATAGCTCTTGAGGTAATGTCGGAAAGTGTTTGACCTTCCTTCATAATATTTAAATCATAATGTGGCTTAATGTTAAAAGTATGTAATACTGAATCTAACATCTCACGATGCTGAGCAGTTACAACAATCATTGGTTCTAACTCAGCATCATATTCGAGTGCCTTTACTAAAGGTGCCATCTTAATCGCTTCTGGTCTAGTACCAAAGACTGTCATAATTTTTTTCATACTTTAAGCTCCTAAATACTATTTTGTACCAAATAATCTGTCCCCAGCATCACCTAAACCAGGCGTAATGTATGCTTTGTCATTTAATTTTTCATCTAATGCTGCAATATAAATATCTACATCATCATGCGCCTCTTGCATCTTTTCTACACCTTCTGGTGCTGCAATTAAACACATGAATCTAATATTTTTTGCACCGCGTTTCTTTAATGAATTGATGGCTTCAATTGCTGATGCTCCAGTTGCTAGCATTGGATCTACAACAATGATTTGTCTCTCATCAATATCTTGTGGAAGTTTAGCAAAGTATTCTACTGCTTTTAATGTGTTAGGATCACGATATAGACCAATATGACCTACTCTAGCCGCTGGCACTAGATTTAACACACCATCTGTCATACCTAAACCAGCTCTAAGTATTGGAACGATCGCTAATTTTTTACCAGCTAATCTTTTTGCAGTCATTGTTGTTACTGGCGTTTTAATTTCTACATCTTGCAGTTCTAAATCTCTAGTAACTTCATACGCCATTAACATGCCTACTTCATCAACAAGTTCTCTAAATTCTTTAGTTCCCGTATTCATATCACGGATGTAACTTAATTTGTGTTGAATTAGTGGGTGATCAAATACATGTACTTTACTCATTTATATTTCCTCCAAAATTTTATAAATTATTCATATAGCGGATATTTAGCAGTTAAACGACTTACTCTTTCTCTTGCTTCTTTTAATTTAGTATCATTATTAGGATTTTTTAGTGCTAAGCTAATAATACGACCTACTTCTTTAAACGCTTCCTCATCAAAGCCTCTCGTAGTCGCTGCAGGTGTACCTAAACGTATACCACTTGTTACGAATGCTTTTTCTTGATCAAATGGGATTGTATTTTTATTACATGTTATTCCAATAGAATCTAAAGTCGCTTCAGCTTCTTTACCAGTAACATTAACTGAATTTTTAACATCTACAGAAAGTAAATGATTATCAGTTCCTCCTGAAACAATTCTAAAGCCTTCTTCTTGCAATGTTTGTGAAAGTACTTTAGCGTTTTTAATTACTTGTTCTTGATAAACTTTAAAATCTTGCTCAAGCGCTTCACCAAACGCAACAGCTTTAGCTGCAATGACATGCTCTAAAGGGCCACCTTGAATTCCAGGGAATATTGTTTTATCAATATCTTTCTTATACTCTTCTTTACAAAGAATTAAGCCTCCACGTGGGCCACGTAAAGTTTTATGAGTAGTTGTAGTTACAAAGTCTGCATGTTCAACAGGATTTGGATGTAAACCTGTTGCTACTAAACCAGCGATATGGGCCATATCAACCATTAATTTAGCACCAACTTCATCAGCGATTTCTTTAAACTTTTTAAAATCCAGTTGTCTTGAATATGCTGATGTACCTGCAACTATCAATTTAGGTTTATGTTCATGCGCTAATTGACGCACCACTTCATAGTCAATTTTTTCAGTTTCCTTATCTACACCATAGTCAACAAAATTATAGAATTTACCACTAAAATTAACTGGTGACCCGTGTGTTAAGTGACCACCATGACTTAAATTCATTCCTAAAACAGTATCACCCATCTCTAGAGCGACAAGATAAACTGCCATGTTTGCTTGAGAACCTGAATGTGGTTGCACATTTACATGTTCAGCACCAAATAATGCTTTAGCTCGTTCGATAGCAATTGTTTCTGTAACGTCTACATAATCACAACCACCATAATAGCGACGACCAGGATAGCCTTCAGCATATTTATTAGTCATTACAGAACCCTGTGCTTCCATTACCGCTTCAGATACAAAATTTTCAGATGCTATTAATTCAATGTTGTTATTTTGTCTATTGTATTCATTTTGAATCGCTTCATAGACAGCTTTATCTTGATTTTGGATATAAGACATAAAAATCCCCTCCTACGCTTTCAAGCTTATTCGTATTTAGCTCGTTCACCACCGATTTTCTTA
Organism: Staphylococcus sp. MB377; assembly: GCF_001922505.1. Classification (NCBI taxonomy): domain Bacteria; kingdom Bacillati; phylum Bacillota; class Bacilli; order Caryophanales; family Staphylococcaceae; genus Staphylococcus; species Staphylococcus sp. MB377. The sequence continues at coordinate 39,042 of NZ_MAON01000063.1, forward strand.
GGTCTTGAGGTTGCAATCGTTACAATTGCTTCACCAACCTGTTTGACACTTGTCCTAACCGGTACACAAACGTGTTTAATATGCATTCCAATTAATGTTTGACCTATATCAATACCTTTAAGTACTGAAATATGTTCAACTACGATTGGGTCATTCATATGCTTATAAGCATATGTAGCAAGACTACCTCCTGCGTGAACATCGGGAACAACAGTGACTTCTTCCATAGTTAGAGGGTTGAAATCTTCACGTTCAATTGTGACTGCTCTATTAATGTGTTCACAACCTTGGAATGCAAAAGAAACACCAGTATCTTGTTTCACTTCTTCTAATGCATTAAAGATTGTTTCAGCAACTTCCATTGACCCTACAGAACCAATCTTCTGTCCTATAACTTCAGAAGTCGAACATCCTATCACACAAATTTCATTTTCATTGAAAAATGATTGCGATTTAAGTTCATCAAGCAAAGTTTTAAGTTTTTGCATTGAAATCTCCACCTTAAATACATAATTAAAAAGAAGCATAGCAAACTAGCTATACTTCTTCATTATAACTTATTTAAAGCTTAACATATACTAATTGTATAATATTTGGCTTATGAATTTGTACGTAACTTACCTATCAAATACAGAAGTTGTTCAAACGTTTGACGGTAAGTATCTATGCTACCACCAAAAGGATCAACAATGTCACCTATTTCTCCAACATATTCACTGAGTTGATAAATGCGACCATTGTCACCATAATGAGAAACCAGTTGTTGTTTATGCATATCTGTCATCGTTAAAATTAAGTCACTATTCAAATCATTCTCACTAAATTGCTTAGCTACAGTCGGTTCAGGAAAATTATGCTCCATAATGACTTCTAATGACTCTGGTGATACGGATTGACCATCAATCGCGAACAGTCCTCTAGAATTAATTGTGTCATCTACAAGCATTTTCTTCGCGATACTTTCGGCTATTGGACTTCGGCAAGTGTTTCCAGTACATACAAATGTTATTCTCATAAGTTCTCACCTCTAACAATGTGATTACCTGTAGCTTTAATAATCCGATTCATAATTGCTTCAGATTCATCTGTTTTATCAAAAGCATAAATATATGCTTGATCTATTGATGGATTTTCATCAATACTATGAAGTATTTGATACAAATTATGATTAGCTTGTCTTATATCTTTTTCATCTTTACAAAGTTTAATGAATAGTGCATCACTTGGAGCATACTGCTTCAAAGTTTCCGGTAAAATAAAAGCTGTATTACTCCATTCTTTAATTGTTTTAATAGGTTCACTAAGATGCGTTAGCATCGTTACTGGTATATCAGGGGCATAGTGTTTATACTTCATTCCAGGTGCTATTGGTTGGCTACTGACGTCATAATGATAATCCTCAACACTTCCTGGTAAAACATCATTGAGCATTGCTTGTGTTATTGATCCTGGTCTTGCTATTCTGAAAGGAAACTGTGTACAATCTAGCACGGTGCTTTCTAATCCTTCTTCACTTTGATCACCATTGACTATACCGTCAATTTTGCCATTCAAATCATTAAAAACGTGTTGAAAGGTTGTAGGAGAAGGTCGCCCACTTACATTAGCACTAGGGGCAGCGATAGGCATATCAATGTATTGAAGTATAGCTCTTCCTATTGGATGACTTGGCATTCTTACCGCAATTGATTGTAAGCCACCTGTTACTTTCTCACAAAGATAACCCTGTCTTAAAGGTAAAATAAATGAAATAGGTCCAGGCCAAAATTCATCCATCAAACATTTGGCTTCTTCAGGCAAATGAGAAATAATTTGATCAAGCTGAGATTTATCATGTATATGGACAATTAATGGATTGTCAGAAGGACGTCCTTTGGCTTGATATATGTTTGAAACTGCATGTTGGTTTCGAGCATCTGCACCCAATCCGTAAACAGTCTCTGTTGGAATTGCAATTAAACCACCATCATTATATACCTGTTTTATATTTTCCAATTCTGGATAATCCAATGGCGATTCTTGATAATTACGCATATCCCATATCTCAGTTTTCATCAAGCTCACTCCTTCATTATTGTTTTATTCATATATATGAAAAGTTACTCATCTAAATTTTATCAGATAAGTAACTTTGAGTTTTACCATTTAAATGACACTATTCTTTCATTACCATTTATATCTTTAACAACTTTAACATCAAGTTTTGGATACTTTTCTAAAATAATATTTTTTAACCTTTCACCCTGGTTATAACCAATTTCAAAGGTGACAAAAGCATCTTTATTTAAAACTTTAGGCAAATCATTAAGGATTAATTCATAAATAGCGAAACCCTTATTCTCTGCAAACAATGCTATATGAGGTTCATACTTAACAACTGTGTTCTCCATCATTTCTATCTCATCTACATCAATATATGGTGGATTAGAAACAATACCATCCAATTTTATATTCTTTTGTATGAAAGGTTTCAATGCATTGCCTTTAAAAAAAGTTACAGCTGCCTCATGATAATGCGCATTATCTGATGCAACTTCTAAGGTCTCTTGGAGAATGTCTGTTGCATAAACAGTAAAATCTTTATTTAACTTTTTTAAAGTAACAGCTAAAACACCACTACCAGTTCCAATATCAGCAATTGTAGCACTTGATTTACAATTTTCAAGAAAATGCAACATCACTTCCTCCGTTTCAGGACGTGGAATTAAACAATGTTCATTAACTTGAAATTGATAGCCATAGAAAGATTGAAAACCAACAATATATTGTATAGGTTCACCTAAAAGCATCCGTTCAGTAGCAAGTGAAAACTTGATTTCTTCTGCTTTTGACATGTCATCATACATGTGAATTAAATAATCAGTTCTTGACCACCCAAACAAATCAAGCATCAACCATTCTGCTCTCGATTGTTCATAACCCTTATCTACAGCTTGTTTAATCGCATAATCTAATTGTTCTTTAAAGTTCACCATTGTTTAGTTCTTTCAATTTCTCAGTTTGTTCAGATAAAGTTAATGCATCAATAATTTCATCTAATTTACCTTCCATAATTTGATCTAACTTTTGTAAAGTTAATCCTATTCTATGGTCAGTTACACGGCTTTGTGGATAATTATATGTTCTAACTCTTTCAGACCTATCTCCTGTACCCACTGCTGATTTACGTTGTGCTGCATATTTTTGTTGTTCTTCCTGTAATTTCATATCATATAAACGTGCTTTTAAAACTTTCAACGCTTTTTCACGGTTTTGAATTTGAGATTTTTCAGAAGAAGTTGCAATAACACCAGTAGGTAAGTGAGTGATACGAACAGCTGAGTCAGTTGTATTAACGTGCTGACCACCAGCACCACTTGAGCGATAGGTGTCTATTTTCAAATCTTCATTTCGGATTTCAATCTCAACATCTTCAACTTCAGGAAGAACAGCAACTGTCGCTGTTGAAGTATGAATTCGTCCACCTGATTCTGTTTCAGGTACACGTTGAACTCGGTGTGCACCATTTTCAAATTTTAATTTACTATAAGCACCGCTACCTGAAACTGAGAAACTAATTTCTTTATAACCACCATGGTCACTTTCAGCCGCTTCAACAATTTCAGTTTTAAAGTTTTGAGATTCTGCATACTTACTATACATTCTTAGTAAATCGCCAGCGAAGATTGCCGCTTCATCCCCACCTGCTGCTGCTCTGATTTCAACGATAACGTCTTTCTCATCATTAGGATCTTTTGGAATTAATAAAAATTTAAGTTGTTCTTCCAACTCAGGAATCACACTTTTCAAACTAGCACTTTCCTCTTTCAACATTTCAATTTCTTCTTTATCTTCTGTTTCATTTAACATTTCATCAATTTCAGCAATTTCTTCTTTTTTACTTTTATAATCTCTATATACATCAACTGTTTTTTGTAAATCAGCTTGTTCTTTTGAATATTTACGTAACTTATCTGAATCATTAACAATCTCAGGGTCACTTAACATTTCATTGAGTTGTTCATATCTTTCTTCAACGATATCTAATTGGTCAAACACTACATTTCCTCCTCGTCACTTGTACTTGGTGCTACGATATGATGTGCACGACATCTCGGTTCATAACTTTCATTTGCCCCAACTAAAATGATAGGATCATCTACTTTAGCTGGCTGTCCATCGATTAAGCGTTGTGTTCTACTTGATGATGAACCACATACTGCACATACAGCCTGTAATTTAGTAACTTGTTCACTTACCGCCATGATTTGTGGCATGGGTTCGAATGGTTCCCCTCTGAAATCCATATCTAAGCCTGCAACCACTACTCGATGGCCATTTTCAGCAAGCTTCTCCACTATATTTACAATTTCTTTATCGAAAAATTGAATCTCATCAATACCAATGACATCAACATGAGACAAATCCTGTAATAATATATCTCTTGAACTAGAAATATTAATTGCTTCTAATTCATTACCGTCATGAGAAACAACTTTTTCTTTATGATAACGATCATCAATCGCTGGTTTAAACACTACTACTTTTTGTTTAGCGTATATCCCTCGTCTTAGTCTACGAATTAGTTCTTCTGACTTACCGCTAAACATACTTCCAGTAATGCATTCAATCCAACCGGAATGGTAAGTTTCATACATTATAAGTTCCACCTTTTACAAAAACATAATCGCTTAATTATATCATATTTCTATGTATTATAAATATCACTTTAAATACTACTTAAATTTAAAAAAACTGTCTACGCATTTCTATATAAAATAGATTAGGCAGACAGTTTAAACTTATAATTAGTTGTTGTTTGATTTGAGACCAAACTTTTTATTGAAACGTTCCACACGACCATCCGCAGCAGCGAATTTTTGACGTCCTGTGTAGAATGGGTGTGAATCAGAAGATACATCTAAACGAATAACTGGGTATTCATTACCATCTTCCCATTCCATTGTTTCTGAAGATGTTTTAGTTGAACCACTTAAAAATTTAAAGTTAGTAGTTGTATCTAAAAAGATAACTTTGTGATAATCAGGATGGATTCCTTGTCTCATTAATTTTCAGCTCCTTTGCCCTGAACCATCTGGAACAGAGTTATTTGTGAGTTTTTTACCCAATACTTGGTAATTATAATAGTTATTAGATTAAAACGCAACCCTCAAACAGACATTCGTTAAATAATCGGTTTTCCTGTTTTTGTACTTTCTTCAGCAGCCTTTTGCAACTGTTGGAAAAATTCTTTATTACTTTTAGAGCGTTTTAATTTTCTAATAAATCTTTCTGTGAAATCTGTAGAGTCTGTAAACATGTTTCTTAACTGCCATAGTGAATCAAGTTCAGATTTACTAATTAGTAATTCTTCTTTACGCGTAGAACTTCTTCCAATATCAATCGCAGGGAAAATTCGACGTTCAGATAATTTACGATCAAGATGAAGTTCCATATTTCCTGTTCCTTTGAATTCTTCATAAATCATATCATCCATGCGTGATCCAGTTTCAACTAATGCAGTGGCTAATATCGTTAAACTTCCTCCTGCTTCAATGTTACGCGCAGCACCAAAGAATGCTTTAGGTTTGTGTAATGAAGCAGGATCAAGACCACCTGATAATGTTCTTCCACTTGGTGGTATAACTAAGTTATACGCTCTTGCCAATCGAGTAATTGAGTCCATCAGAATAATAACATCTTGACCAATCTCAACTAATCGTTTAGCACGTTCTAGTAATAATTCAGCTACTTTAACATGGTGTTCTGGTGGCTCATCAAAAGTCGAGTGCACTACTTCAGCAGATTCAACGGATCTTTCAATATCAGTTACTTCTTCTGGACGTTCCCCAACTAATAAAATAAATAATTTTGCATCAGGTTTATTTTTACTAATCGCATTTGCAATTTCTTTTAATAAAGACGTTTTACCCGCTTTAGGAGGTGCAACAATAAGTCCACGTTGACCTAGACCAATAGGCGTAACTAAATCCATTATACGTGTTGAATAATTTTGGGGATCTGTTTCTAAAACGATTCTTTCCTCAGGATAGAGAGGCGTTAAAGCTTGAAAGTGAGGGCGTTTTTTTACAACTTCAGCATTCTCATCATTAACAAAGTCAACTTGCAATAAACCATAATATTTTTCATTATCTTTAGGTTTACGAACTTTTCCGGTTACTTTATCACCACGTTTAATTTCGAAACGTCGTATTTGACTTGCAGATATATAAATATCTTTTTCACCTTTTGAATAGTTGACTGTTCTTAGGAACCCATAACCATCAGGCTGGATATCATCTAAAACACCCTCCATGTAATAGTTACCATCTTTTTCCATTTGGGCTTCCATGATAGCTAAAACTAATTCACTCTTATTCAATTTACTATAATTAGTAAGTTTTAATGTTTTTGCTTTTTGTGTTAATTCTTTCGTTGTGTAATTTTTATACAATTCATGAAACGACTCATACTGTGGAGATGTACGTACTTTTTCAGGCATAAATTGCACCCATTTCTTATATATTTATAAAGACTTCAATTTGATTAGAAAAGAGATATTTTAAATAGTTTCATTTCAAGAACTCACTAAGTCTATTTAGGATATCTCATAAAATAATATTTAAAGTCTTGAATACTAGAATTAATATAGCAAATTTTCAATTTAAATACAAAACGATTTTATTAAATTTCCAAAAATAAAACAGCTCATGGAACTAAAAATATTCCATGAACTGATACAAATAATATATAAATTAATTTTTTAAATTAACTGAAATAACCAGCAATTGATTTCACTTCTAAGAACTCTTCTATACCATAATCGCCCCACTCACGACCAATTCCAGATTGTTTATATCCACCAAATGGTAAATCTGGTTGGTTTCCAGCTTCATTGATTTCAATTCTACCTGCTTCAATTGAACGAGCTACTTTTTGAAGTGTTTCTTTATCTTTACCTATTACATATCCTGCTAATCCATATTTAGTATCATTAGCAATTTTGATTGCTTCATCTAAATCATTATATGTGATTACAGAAGCAACTGGTCCAAAGATTTCTTCTTGAGCAATTGTCATGTCATTGTCTACATTGATAAAAATAGTTGGTCTCGCGAAATAACCAGTATTTAATCCTTCAGGTTTACCAGGACCACCGTAGAATAACTCTGCACCTTCTTCAATACCTTTATCAATATATGATTGGACTGTATCAAATTGTTTCTTACTAATAATCGGTCCAACTTGAGTACCTTCTTCTCGTGGATCTCCAACTTTAACTTTACTAAATTCTTCTTTAAGTGCAGTTAATAAGTCTTCTTTTTTGCTTTCAGGAATTAAAATACGAGTACCTGCAGTACATACTTGACCTGTGTTATTAACTACTTTGCCAGTAGTTGCTTTCGCTGCTTCTTTAACATCAACATCATCTAATACGATATAAGGCGATTTACCGCCTAATTCAAGTGATACTTTTTTGAAATCCTTAGAAGCTTTTTCCATTATTTTTGAACCTGTGCGTCCTGAACCAGTAAATGACATCATTCTAACTTTTGGATGTTCACTTAGTGGATTACCTACACCTTCACCGTCACCATTAACAAGATTAAATACACCTTTTGGTACGCCTACTTTATCAAATATTTCAGCTAAAATGACTGCAGCAAATGGTGTTTCTTCTGAAGGTTTTAGAACAACAGGACTACCTGCTGCAAAAGCGGCTGCTAATTTCAATGAAGTTTGATTAGTTGGGAAATTCCAAGGTGTTACTAGGCCTGAAACACCAATTGCCTCTTTAATAACTAATGCATCTCCACGTCTTTCTTCAAATTCGAATGAATCTAGTGCTCTACTTGCCTCTTCAAAATGATTTAGTCCCATTTGGTAGTGGACATTCTCAGATACTGTTAAAGGTGCACCTAATTCATCCGTTATGGCTTCTACAATATCTTGTTTTCTATTTTTATATTCTTCTACAATTTTATCTAATAGTTCTTTTCTTACTTTCACTGAGCTATGACGAAATTCTAAATAAACGTTATTTGCAGCTTCTACTGCTTTTTCCACATCATTAGCATTACCTTTAGCTACTTTACCAATAACTTCTTCAGTTGCTGGATTGATTACTTCAATCGTTTCATTACTATCGCTATCAATCCATTCGCCATTTATATATTGTTGAGTATAATTTCTCATAAATTCTTCACTCCTTAAGAATCATTATGTCATTTGTATACCTTTTTTCATTGAAAATTAAACATATCATCTTAGTATGAAATAACAAAAGAGTTTTGCACCTAGCAATGATGAACAATTATAAAAAGTGATTATTCATTCAATATAAAGCACAAAACTCTTTATTACATTATTTAGATTTAACTTCTTCTTCAAGTGTTACATGTTCTTGAGCCCATTTTTCAATGGGTTTTAAAGCTTCTGCTAAAGCTTTACCTTTATCAGTCAATTCATAAATGATTGAAACTGGACTAGTTGAGACTACTTTCTTTTCAACTAATCCCCATTCACCTAAATCAGTTAATTTAATACTTAATGCACGTGGTGTAATGGTCTTTAAATCCCTTTTCATATCGGAAAAGTGCGCAGTATAATCAGTGCATCGTGATAGATAATTAATGATTAAACCGTTCCAACTTCTACCAACAATTTTAAAGGTTTCTTCAAGATATGGACAGATTTCCATTGTCTTCACCTCTATTCAAAACTTCTTTAGATTGTAAGTACTAAAAATCGCTTATAAATATAAACATTGTATAGGCTTTAATGATATCTATAAACCAAAATCTTATTAGTATCTAATATAATTATTATACCAGAAAAAGCTAATATGTCGAGAGTTGAAACTGTCAATATTAACTTATCAATACCTTTAGACTTCTTCAGTCCAAATATTTGCACCTAATTCTTTCAAATGCTTAACAATGTCAGTATAGCCTCTATAAATATGTCTAACGTTATAAATTGTAGTAACGCCTTCAGCTAAAAGACCTGCAATAATTAAACATGCACCTGCACGCAAATCACTTGCATATACTTTAGCACCATTAAGTGATGATGGTTTAATTGTAGCAGTTCCAGTTTCCATATCGACTTCAATATTAGCACCCATGTTTTTTAACTCATCGACATGTTTAAAACGTGCAGGATATATTGTTTCTGTTACAAATGAAGGGCCATCTGCCATAAATAATAAAGGCGTGATTGGTTGTTGTAAATCTGTTGCAAACCCAGGGTATACTAAAGTTTTAATATCTACATTTTTATAAGATGATTTGCGCTTTATGATTGCTTTTTCAGCATCATCATCTACTTGGATGTCTACACCAAGTTCTTTTAATTTAACAGTAAGTGCTTCAACATGTTTTGGAACAATATTATTAATAGTAATTTCTTCTCCAACTGCTGCCGCTATACACATGTACGTCCCTGCTTCAATACGATCAGGGATAATTTGGTATTCAGAACCATGTAAGCTATCAACACCATTAATTTTTAACGTACTTGTCCCTGCCCCTTTAATATCTGCGCCAAGACTATTCAAGAAATTAGCAACATCTACAACTTCAGGTTCTTTAGCTGCATTTTCAATGACTGTTTGACCAGTTGCATGAACAGCTGCCAACATAATGTTGATTGTTGCGCCTACACTAACCATATCTAAGAAGATATTAGCACCATGTAGTTCTTTAGCTTCTATTTTAATAGATGTATCATTTGATTCATCTATTTCTGCTCCTAATGCTTTAAAACCTTTAATATGTTGATCAATTGGACGTGGTCCTAATGGACAACCACCAGGTAAACCTATTACACATTTTTTAAAACGCCCTAACATTGCTCCCATCATGTAATAAGATGCTCTAAGAGATTCAACTTTATTGTTAGGCAGTGGTGCATTTTCAATTTCTGAAGTATCTACTTCTAAAGTTTTTCCATTTAAATGGGCTTTAATATTTAAATCTTCCAATAAACTAACTAGCGTCTCTACATCGGAAATTTGTGGTAAGCCATCTAATTTAACTTGGCCTTGAGCTAATAATGTTGCTGGGATAATTGCTACCGCACTATTTTTGGCACCACTTATCGTAACGTCTCCCTTTAGTGTTTGACCACCGCGAATTTTTATTACCTCTTGAGTCATAAGTTTATCTCCTTTGTTTCTCATTTATTTAAAATAATACATTAGTAACATTATAAAATACATATTCTTTATTTGTAAAACATAAATTATTACGAATTATTGATAATTGCAATTTTTAAAATTATCGATTCAAAATTTATAGAACTAATTCGAGAATTATATATACAAATATTATAAATCATTTTTGAAAAACATTTAAATATGAATACTCAAATTATAAAGAAAAAGAGTGAAACGACTTAACGTTTCACTCCTATTTCAAAACATCTTCAATTAAATTATTTATTTAGCACGATTAGATGTACCAAATTCTCTAATTTTACCTTTAACTGTTTCTTTAATCGCTTCACGAGCAGGTCCTAAATATTTACGTGGATCATATACATCTTGATCATTATTTAAAACTTCTCTTACTGCTTTAGCTGAAGCAATTTGGTTTTCAGTATTAACATTAATTTTAGCAGTACCATAAGGGATTGCTTTTTGAATGTCTTTAGTTGGGATACCAGTACCACCATGTAAAACTAATGGTAAACCAGTTGATGCACCAATTTCTTCCATTTCTTTGAATCCTAATTTAGGTTCACCTTTATATGGCCCGTGAACTGAACCTAATGCTGGAGCTAAAGTATCAATGCCAGTTCTTTCAACTAATTCTTGGCATTCTTTAGGATCAGCATAAATAATGCCACCTACAACATCATCTTCTTGTCCACCAACTGTTCCTAATTCAGCTTCTACTGATACACCATGTTGATGAGCATACTCTACAACTTTTGAAGTAATTTCGATATTTTCTTCAAAAGGACTATGAGAAGCATCGATCATTACTGAAGTGAATCCAGCATCAATAGCTTCTTTACATTTTTCAAAGCTTGAACCATGGTCCAAGTGAATAGCTACAGGTACAGTAATATTTAAGTCATGAATTAAACCTTCAACCATTTTAACTACTGTATAGAAACCACTCATATAACGTGCAGCACCTTCTGAAACACCTAAGATAACTGGCGCATTCTCTTCTTGTGAAGCTTCTAAAATAGCTTGTGTAAATTCTAAGTTATTTAAGTTGTATTGACCAACCGCATAACCATTTTCTTTCGCATCGATTAACATTTCTTTCATTGAAACTAATGGCATGAAAGTTCCTCCTTGTGTGCAACTGCACAATTTTTAAAATCATTATATCAGATATTTTTTTGAATTGCATGTGAATGCATGCTTGATTTAAAATAAACTTTTACTATTAAATACTAAATTATTAATAATTCAATATATGAACGGTTTTATTGCACATAAGTTTGAGTTTATTTACAATACATATGAAACGGAGGAACAACATGTCTAAAATATTACAAACTCAATTAACGGGTATATTTAATCGGTTAGAAGATCAAGCTTTAGATATTCAAATGGCTGCTCAATGTCTAATACAAGCAATCGGTGGCGAAGGTTATGTATACATTAAAGGTTATGGCGATTTGAAATTTTTCGAGCCTTTCGTTATAGAAAGTGAAGAGCACCTTAAATCTAGTAAATTATTATCCACGCTCACAACATTTGATGATATAGATTCAACAGATCGCGTGTTACTCTTTTCACCATTTTACACTGAAGAAGTAGCTAAAGATTTACAAACATTAGTAGATAACGATATAGATGTTGTCTTAATTTGTAATCGACCCAAAGATTCAAAAATACCAGAACACTTTATACATTTCATCAATCTAGCTACCCCTAGACCAATTGTTTATACTGAAGATTATGATAAAGTTGTTCAACCTCATACGATATCTTTTAATTACATATATTATGAAATTTACACTCAAATGATTGAAATGACACGAGATTTAGAGTTGTGATGTCATTCATTATAAAATCAACCCTTACGTCACCATTTCAGTACGTAAGGGTTGATTTATTATATTATTTATTTTGATGTTTATAAGCCGCTTCTACAAACGATTTGAAAATAGGTTGAGGTCTGTTAGGTCTTGATAAGAATTCAGGATGGAATTGACATGCGATATAGAAGTCATTCTCTGGAATTTCTACCATTTCTACTAATCGACCATCTGGACTAGTACCAGAGAACACCATACCATTAGCTTCTAATTGTTCTCTAAATTCATTATTAAATTCATATCTATGGCGGTGTCTTTCTTCAATATTTATTACGTCATAAATTTGATGTGCCAATGTGTTTTCTTTAATTTTACATGGATATAATCCTAAACGTAACGTGCCACCTAAATCTTCAATATCCTTTTGCTCAGGTAATAAATCAATAATTGGATAAGGTGTGCTAGGATCAAGTTCTGCTGAGTGTGCTCCCTCTAAACCTAGTACATTACGTGCAAACTCAACAGTCGCTAATTGCATACCTAAGCAAATACCAAAGTATGGAATATTATTTTCACGAGCGTATTTAATTGCAGCAATTTTACCTTCGCTTGCTCTAAATCCAAATCCACCTGGTACAAGAATGCCATCTACATCTTTTAAATAGTCTTCAACATTATTATCATTAACTTCGCCAGAATCAATCCACTTAACTACAACGTCTTTCTTCAATGGGTAGCCAGCATGTTTCAATGACTCTACAACAGATAAGTATGCATCTTGTAAGCTAACATATTTACCTACTAATCCAATCGTGATTGTACCATCAAGTGAATTAACGGTATCTAGTAAATATTGCCATTCATCTAATTGCGTTTCATATTTAGCATCTAAATCTAATCGCTTGATGACAATGTCATCCATATCCTGTGCACTTAATTGTAATGGAATTTCATATAAAGATGATGCGTCTCTACATTCTATAACGCTCTCTTTATTAATATCACAGAATAAAGCAATTTTATCTTTTAAATCTTGTGTCATTTCATATTCTGTACGCACTACAATTAAATCCGGTTGAATACCTAAACCACGTAGTTCCTTAACACTGTGTTGTGTTGGTTTTGTTTTCATTTCACCAGCAGCTTTAATGTATGGAAGCAATGTACAATGTACATACATTACGTTTTCACGACCTAAATCACTTCTAATCTGTCTAATTGCTTCGATAAATGGAAGTGATTCAATGTCACCAGTTGTACCACCGATTTCAGTAATAACTACATCTGCGTTTGTACTCTCACCAGCAAGTAGTAAACGTTCTTTAATTTCATTAGTAATATGTGGAATAACTTGAACTGTTCCACCTAAGTAATCACCACGACGTTCTTTCTTGAGTACATGTGAATAAACTTTCCCAGCTGTAACATTTGAATATTTATTTAAATTAATATCAATAAAACGCTCATAGTGTCCTAAATCTAAGTCAGTTTCAGCACCATCATCTGTAACAAATACTTCTCCATGTTGATACGGACTCATAGTTCCTGGGTCAACATTTAAATATGGATCAAATTTTTGAATTGTTACTTTTAAGCCTCTATCTTTTAACAATCTACCTAGAGAAGCGGCTGTGATACCTTTTCCTAATGATGATACTACTCCGCCCGTTACAAAAATAAATTTTGTCATTTCCTGACCTCCTAATTTATAAAGGGATGCTTCCTTACCTATTTATTCTTTTTAAATAATCAATTTTGAAAAATAAAAAAATCGCTCCCTCTCACATATCTGTAAGGGGAGCGTATATGATTTATACACGTGTCCTATTTAAAGGAGCCCGAATAAAATTCTATCATTTTTTTAGTAAAAGTCAATTAAAACTAAAATTTAGTTTTAAAATCTTCTTAGTCTTCGAATTCGTCCTCGTCTTCTTCGTCGAGTTCATCATCTTCGTCATCTTCAATTACTAAATCTGATTCACTAATCTCGTCTTCTACTTGTTCATCTTCAGGGTCGTCTAAAGTTTCTTGATCATCCGTTTGGGCAGGAATGTCATCGTCGTCATCCATTTCGTCATCACCCAATAATTTAAGATTTTTATCTTCTTCATCTTCATCATCAAGAATATCGAATTTTTGAATTGTAGGTGCGATTTTTTCTTCAATATCGTCTACAGAATACCAATCACGTAATCCCCATTGATTTTCACCAATGTTTAAGAAACGTCCATCTGTATTTAAGTCTGTATAGAACTGAACTACACGATTTTCAATCTCTTCAAATTCATAACCACCTAAATCTTTGAATTCATCGATGATATCGTATAAATTCATCGTTGCACCTTTATCATTTAATAACGTATAAGCCATATCTATAAATGACTTTTCATCAACCATTTCTTTAGTATAATCTTGGATTTTCATTATAGCTAATCTTCCTTTCGAAGAATTTTTTAATTATGTCGTTAGATTTCATTAATTAATAGTAACAAAAATAAATTATAAATGACAATACACGATTTCGCAATTACGATTATCTCAGTAATTTACATATTTCTCGAAAATAACTAAATCATCTGACTGATCAATTTCTACGAAACCACTATTTACACATAATGATTTTAATTCATTGTTTTCACCAAATAACGTAATCATAATCGTTTTAGCTTGTTTGAAATGCTTTCGTACATATGTAGGAATTTGTCTTAATGCACTTTCAGCGATACCTTCTTTTCGTTGTTCTTTATACACTTCAATAGCCACAATATCAATTCGATTATCCGTTTGTTCAAGTGCTATAAAACCTACCTTTTGGTTATCTTTTAGTAAATCAACAATACTATAAGATGAAATGCTTGATGCTTCATTTTCAGTTAATCGTAGTGAAGACACATGTTTTGAATCTAAGTCCAAATAATATAAGCGTTCTTTACCAATAGGACCTTCTTCTTTAGTAGCAGTGTGCATAAAACCAGCACGTTCATACACATTCCAAGCCCCTTTATTTTCAGCATCGACAACCAGATACAAGTGATTGAAATCAGGGAATAAATCTTGTACATATTGAGGTAAATACATCATCATCGTAGTTCCATAGCCATTTCCTTGAAACTTCTCATTAATTGATAATGATCTTACATATACAACATTCTCAGGTGTATCATACCCTTCATGTTGATAATATTGATGTAATACAAAGAAACCAACAACATCACCATACTCATTAATAGCTATATTAGCCACTCTATTTGAATCTGAAAGAGCATCATCTAGAACTGATTTCGGTAAGGATGAGTATATTTGTTGTCTCTCACTTAATTCAAAGTTAACTACATCCTGCCTATACTTTTCTTCAAATTCTTGAATCGTTATATTTTCAAACTGCTTTTTTATAGTCATAACCACTAACCCCTATGCCTCTTTTAATTAATCAATTTTATTATAATTGTTTTTTTACACTTATCAAAATAAAATCCACTTTAATTAGGTACAATTGTTTTAAATTTTTACAATTTAAAAATAATCTATTGAAATTTAGCTAATTTGCTTTACTATAAATATGACATATAAAATCACGAGGTGAACTAGAATGAAAGTCGGTATAGATGCCGGTGGTACGCTAATAAAAATCGTCCAAGAATCTCAACAAGGACGTTCGTATGAAACAAAACTTACTACAAACATTTCAGAAGTAATTGCATGGTTAAACGCAAACACTTTTGAATCAATCAGTCTTACTGGCGGAAATGCAGGCGTTATTGCTGAAAGTTTAAATGTGGATGCAACTATATTTGTTGAATTCGATGCATCATCCAAAGGTTTGGGTATGCTTCTTAAAGAGCAAGGTCATCATATTGACGAATATATATTCGCTAATGTCGGTACAGGCACTTCGTTACATTATTTCGATGGCAAACAACAACGTCGTGTAGGCGGTGTAGGTACTGGTGGAGGTATGATTCAAGGACTGGGATACTTATTATCACAAATTACAGATTATGAAGCACTTACAAATCTAGCTCAGTCTGGAGATAGAGATACAATTGATCTTAAAGTTAAGCATATTTACAAAGATACCGAACCACCTATTCCAGGTGAATTAACAGCTGCTAACTTTGGAAACGTCTTACATAATTTAGACGTAGATTTTTCACCTGCTAATAAATTAGCATCAGTGGTTGGTGTTGTTGGTGAAGTAATAACTACTATGGCCATAACCGTTGCTCGTGAAAATAAAACTGAGAATGTTGTATATATCGGGTCTTCTTTTAACAATAATCCACTTTTACGTGAAGTAATTGAAGATTATACGGTATTACGTGGTTTCAAACCATATTACATTGAGAATGGTGCTTTTTCAGGAGCACTTGGCGCAATTTATTTAAATTAAATACTTATTATTGAAAAGAGCCTGGGACATAATTCAATGCCTCAGGCTACAAATATATATTGGCAGTAGTTGACTGAATTAAAAAGCGTACTTGTAACAAGCTTTTTAATTCTAGTAACCTTGCATGGCAGACGGGCCCCAGCAAAGAGAATTTCTTTAAGAAATTCTACAAGCTAAGCTAGCTAGGGATACAACAAATAAATTTTGAAAAATATTAATTCTGTCTGCTCCCTCTACAATTTATCTAATTCTTAAATGCATCGACATATTTAACATCGACTATTTATTAATGTATATATAAAGACAAGATTTCACTAAATGTTACGTGCTTCAAATTAAAAAGTTAATTCATTTGATAATTTTTGTGCAGAAATGACTGTTCCTACCACACCAGGTTTCAAATCAATTGCGACAGCTTGGTCATTATCACGCAACTTATCTAACCAATCACTAAATACACTACCTTCAATTTTAATTAATTCACATTCCTCAAAATCTTCATCACGAACTTTGAGTGCTCTATTTTTCAAGCTCCAAACCGGCATGATTTGAGGTTTGTCTTCACTATCATCACTAATCAATATAAAGTGATTTTCGCCATGTTTTGATAAACCAAATACTTGGTCTTCTTTGGCAACATCCTTTACAAATTCTTTAATACGAATTTTATCCAACTCTGACATTAATTCATCAGTCATTTTAACGACTTTTACAATTTGACCAGTTTCTTGTGATGTTTGATTAATGATAACTTGATCATCCTCATCAAATAAGTCATCCAATTCATATGTAACGAATGTATCAATATCAATTTTTAGCACACGGTCATAATCGATTGACGCATGTTTTAAATAGTCTTCCGCTTGTCCTTCTTGAGTCCAAACGCCAACATAATCTTGGTTATTACTATTTAGTCTGACCAGTTTTTTATTTTTGTTAGCAACATAAAATACTTCATTAATCAGTACATCTTTAAAGTACGCCTCATTCTTATAAGACAATGCATAACCCTCCATTTCTAATTTGCAACTATTAAAATACTAAATGACAATACTTATGTCGTCAAATTTCTATTCTAAAAAAAGGACCAAGACTGTATTCTTGATGAATGCCATGTCTTGCTCCCAAATTGACGCATAGAGCTATAACTATATTGAATTATTATCTTTTGATTCATTTAAATGCTAAGAATTGAAATTATGCTTTTTAAAATTATTGCTATATTCCTATCAATGGATATTGATTAGGGTAATTTAATTTTTATCTAATTCAACTAAAAAGGATTTTTCAATTTTCTCTATGGCTTCTTTTGAATCTCCAGTCCATATACAACCAAAACGAGAATTAACTGCATTCTTTCCAAACCAATCACCATCATAATAAGATAATGGATATAATACGCCCTTTTTGACATATTTTAAAATTGTATTAAAGAAATGTTCATTATCACCATTAGAGAAGTAACTATAGAATTTCTGATATGATGAATTTAATTCTTCTTGTAATAATAACATGCTTGTTGAGCCATTTTGTCTAAAGTTTAAATCGATGGCAAAAACATCACCGTTTTTATCTAATAGTAAATCAAATCCAGCTACACCGAAGAAACCCAACTTTACACCATTTTCCATAATTTCTCTTCCTGCATCAATAACTTGTTGAGGAACATCATGAACATTTTCATTTCCAGCATAAAATCCATATTTATCAGTGATTTGATGTGCAGTCCCTAAATAAGTCACACCTATTTCTTCAGAATAAGCATACTGAACACAATAATTCTTTACCGCTTCAATTTTTTGTTCAATAATTAAATTATCCGTAGCATCACTTGCTTCTAAAATACGTTGTGTTGCTTTAGCTAAGTCTTCTTCATCATAGCAAATCATTACACCATATCCACCAGCTGTTGGTAAGTCATCACCTGGTTTAATTACAAAAGGGAAATCCCATTCTTTTATGCGCGCTTTAAAATCATTTATCGATACAATTTCTCGCTCTGGTAAATATTTATGATTCGTCCATTCTGGTATTCGCGCTTTATTGTTCAAAGCTACAAATGTCTCTTTATCTACAGCGTAGCATTTATCTGAAACAACATCTTCACTATGAATATATTGAAAATATATATCTTTACCTTCTTCTTTAACAATTCGATTTAAGAGTGCTTCATATGTTTCACGGTTTTTAAATTGATACGTATTTGTGGGAACTTTTTTTCCAACAAGATTAAATAGTTGGTCTAATTTTTCAGTAATACTTGCTTCATGTACAATCATTGGCATTGAATCTGCAATAAGCATTTCCCTACCAGTTAAGAAATTAGATTGATGCTCCTCTGGCTTTAACCATGGATTTGAAACATAAGATGGTCTCGAGTTATACACTATATTTTCATTATATAAGTCACTTAAAGTTAATTTTAGACCTTTTTCATTTATCGTCATTTTGACTCCCCCTTTATATGAGAGTGCTGTTGAACAATTTCATCAAACAATCCCTTATTTTCAATTAGTTCTAATCCCATTAATGCTATAATTTTCGCACCATGAATTAATGCTTGATCACCATGTACACTTGCTGCAGCCTCTCTAAATCTATGTGTATGACCAACTAAGTTTCTAGATCCTATCTTCACATGAGGATGAATCGTAGGTACTATATGACTGACATTACCCGTATCTGTTGAACCAAAACCAAAATCATCATGACTTACATCTTCACCAACTTCGAGCGCGTACTTTTCAAATAATTTATCTAATTTAGGTGTCTTAATAAATTCGTTCACACCATTTTGTATAGGGCCAAATTCATAATCGCAACCTGTTTGAATTGCGGCACCCCTAGCAATTTGATTAACTTTTTCTGTTAAAATATCTAGTTCTTTTCGAGTTGTTGCACGTGTGTAGAATCGGGCATGTGTAAAATCGGGTATAATATTTGCAGCTTTTCCTCCGTCTAAGATAACACCATGTACGCGTTGACTTTTTTTAATGTGCTGTCTTAACTGTGCTACACCGTTAAAATATGAAATCATTGCATCTAAAGCGTTTAAAGCTTCGTCAGCATTTTCAGAAGCATGTGCACTTTTGCCATAAAATTTTATATCTAATACATCCACCGCTAGTGTATCAATGGTTGGATAAGTTGCATTACCTGGATGAATCATTAATGCTATATCGATAGCATCGATAATATCAGCCTTAACATATGACGCTTTTGCACTACCATTTTCGCCACCTTCCTCTGCAGGACAACCGAGCACGACAACTTTGCCACCGATGCGGTCTATAACTTGTTTCAATGCTGAACCCGCAAGTACACTAGCAGTTCCAATAATATTATGACCACATGCATGACCTAGGCCTGGTAATGCATCATATTCAGCTAAATAGCCAATAACTGGGCCTTCTTGTCCAGAATCATATGTAGCTATAAATCCAGTAGCGTGTCCAGCAATATCCGTTTCTATATCGAAATCATTCTCTTTCAATTTATCTATAAGCGTTCTAGACGCAAAAATTTCTTCATTGCCTAATTCAGGGCGTTCATGTATTCTATGACTAATTTCAACATAATCATATTTATTATTCTCTATATAATCTAAAATTCCTTGTTTATTACTCATAAATCATAACTCCCTTATTATTGTAAAAATTTTTAAAAATATTTTGGATATTGTAACCATATCGTTTCTCAATTAATTATTACTTATTTTATCGGATTTAAAGATTGTTGTCATTAAATAACTTTATATTTACGAAATTTTCTCACAATTCACTTTGTTTAACTATAATTTTGAAAATTGTAAATACCCTTAACTATTGATACAATCAAATCGTTAACTTAATAATTAAGCTTATTTAATCTAGGAGGATTTATCATGACTAAAATGAACGTTGAAAGTTTTAATCTAGATCACACTAAAGTTGTCGCACCTTTCGTCCGTTTAGCTGGTACAATGGAAGGCTTAAATGGTGATGTTATTAAAAAATATGACATTCGCTTCAAACAACCTAATAAAGAGCACATGGAAATGCCTGGGTTACACTCACTAGAGCATTTAATGGCTGAAAACATTAGAAATCATACTGATAAAGTTGTAGATTTAAGTCCAATGGGTTGTCAAACTGGTTTTTATGTTTCATTTATTAATCATAACGACTATGAAGATGTGTTAAATATAATTGAAAAAACACTAAATGATGTTTTAGAAGCTACTGAGGTACCCGCTTGCAATGAAGTACAATGCGGTTGGGCAGCAAGTCATTCACTTGAAGGTGCAAAAGAAATTGCGCAAGCATTTTTAGATAAACGCAATCAATGGTCAGATATTTTTGGTGAAGGTAAATAAATTTCATATTTAAAATAAAAACCACCAATACTTAAGTATATTTAAGTATTGGTGGTTTTACTTTTCTCTTCTATAATTTTTTCACTAGTGCAATTAAAACAAATTGCATTGGTAGTCTTGTGTATAATGCCCATTTAGGTACTTGTTTATCACCTAAAGGTAATTCTTTTCGTGCCATATATATATTTGCTGGTAATACAGCTAATAAGAAAAGATTTATACCTGTTTTTAACCAATTAGCAGGACGTTTTAATAACAACATAATGCCAAAGAAAATTTCAAATACACCTGTTACTAAAACAGCTGTTTTACGTAATGGTAAGTATTCTGGAACAATATTTCTAAATGAGCGTTCATTTGTAAAATGTAGAACGCCAGCTGTTCCAAATGATAGACCTAATAAATAACGAAATACTTTCATTAATGTTCTACTCCCATTTCATTCAAATAACTTTTACCAAATTCAGGTAATTCCACATTGAAATTATCTGCAATGGTCGCACCGATTGAACTAAACGTACTGTCTCCTGATAATTCATGGTATTTATCAATTTTAGGGCTAAACATAAGTACTGGGATAAACTCTCTAGTATGATCAGTACCATCGGCAATAGGATCATTTCCGTGATCAGCCGTGATAATAACTAAATCATCTTCTTGAAGATTGTCGATTAATTCTGGTAATCGCTCGTCGAAATCTTTAATAGCTTGTGCATAACCTTCTTTGTCTCTACGATGGCCGTATAGTGCATCGAAATCAACTAAATTTAAGAAACTAATGCCATTAAAATCTTTTTTTACGACATTAATTAATTGATCCATACCATCCATATTATTTTTTGTTCTTATTGCTTCAGTTACACCTTCACCATCATAAATATCATTAATTTTTCCTATAGCAATAACATCATAGTTATTATCTTTTAATGTATTCATAACAGTTTTGCCAAATGGTTTGAGTGCGTAATCATGTCGATTAGAAGTACGTGTAAAGTTTCCTGGTTCACCTACATACGGACGTGCAATTACACGACCAATTAAGTATTTAGGATCTTTAGTTAATTCTCGAACCTTTTCACAAATATCATATAATTCTTCAAGAGGAATAATATCTTCATGTGCAGCAATTTGAAGTACTGGGTCAGCGCTAGTATAGACGATTAAGTCCCCAGTTTTCATTTGATGCTCACCTAATTCATCAATAATGGCTGTCCCTGAAGCGGGCTTATTTGCTACAACTTTACGACCTGTCATTTCTTCAATCTCTTGTATTAACTCATCAGGAAATCCGTTTGGATATACTTTAAATGGTTGCATGATATTTAAGCCCATGATTTCCCAATGTCCTGTCATGGTATCTTTACCCACTGAAGCTTCACTAAGTTTAGTATAGAAAGCACCTGGTTGTTCAACTTTATTGACAACAGGTAATTCTTCAATATTACCCAATCCTAATTTTTCCAAATTAGGTAGCGTTTGGTTAAATCCTTCTAATGTATGCTTTAATGTATGAGATCCTTCATCATTGAAAACTGCAGCATCAGGCGCTTCTCCGATACCTACTGAATCCATAACAATTAAATGTACTCTTTTGAATGGTGTAGTCATATTTAACACTCCCTCCTACTCTGTAATTATTTTATGAATTAATGTTGGTGTTGTTGCTTGTGCTTGAATTTCAATACTTTCATCAAGTTTCTTAATAACGTCGTCAACATTTTCACGATTACTGTGAATGGTTAATAAAGATTCTCCCTCTTTAACAACGTCTCCTACTTTCTTGTTTAATACAATCCCAACACTTAAATCTATTTCATCCTCTTTAGTTTGTCTCCCTGCCCCTAACATCATTGAAGCAACACCAATTTCATTAGCAATAAGTTCTGAAACTACGCCACTTGATTGAGCTTTATACTCGATTTGATATGTTGCTGTTGGTAATAGTTCAGGCGCATCAACTACTGAGGCATCGCCACCTTGATTCTCTAAAAATGTTTTAAATTTTTCTAAAGCTGAACCATTTTCAATTGCTTCATTTAATAATTGACGTGCTTCCTCAAGTGTTTTTGCTCTATTAGCTAGAACTACCATTTGAGAACCGAGTGTTAATACAAGTTCAGTTAAATCTTCTGGTCCTTTACCATTTAATGTATCAATAGCTTCTTTTAATTCTAAAGCATTACCAATCGCTCGACCAAGTGGTTGGCTCATGTCAGAAATAATAGCCATTGTATTTCTACCTACATTATTCCCTATACTAACCATAGCATGAGCTAACGCTTCAGCGTCCTCTAATGTTTTCATGAAAGCACCATTACCAGTTTTAACATCTAAGACGATAGCATCAGCACCCGCAGCAATTTTTTTACTCATAATAGATGATGCAATTAAAGGAATTGAGTTAACTGTCCCTGTTACATCTCTCAATGCATAAAGTTTCTTATCAGCTGGAGTTAAATTACCTGACTGTCCAATAACAGCTACTTGATTTTCATTAACAAGTTTAATGAAATCCTCTTCAGAGATTTCAACGTGGAATCCTTTTATTGATTCTAATTTATCAATTGTTCCACCCGTATGTCCTAAGCCACGACCACTCATTTTGGCTACTGGGACACCCACTGCTGCCACTAGAGGCGCTAATACTAATGTAGTTGTATCACCAACGCCTCCTGTTGAGTGCTTATCAACTTTAATACCATTGATTTTTGATAAGTCAATCACATCACCTGAATTAACCATTGCCATAGTTAATGCTGCGCGCTCTTCGTCATTCATATCTTGGAAAAAGATAGCCATAGCTAAACTCGATGCCTGATAATCCGGGATATCCCCATTCGTGTAACCTTTGATAAAGAATTCAATTTCTTCTTTTGATAATGATTTACCATCGCGTTTTTTTTCAATAATATCTACCATTCTCATAATTCTGAACCCCTCTCAAAATAAGCTGTTGTATCTATGTGCTGTTACGTTAATTGCATTATTAATAATCAGAATCTGACTCTAAGCCTTGAATAATTTGAACACCTGCACTCGCACCTATACGCGTAGCACCTGCATCAATCATTTTATTGAAATCTTCCAAACTGCGAACGCCACCTGATGCTTTAACTTCTAATTCGTCTCCCACTGTATCTTTCATTAATTTCACATCTTCAGGTGTAGCGCCTCCCCCAGCAAAACCAGTTGATGTTTTAACGAAATCAGCACCTGCTGCTTTCGCTAATTCACTTGCTTTAACTTTTTCTTCATCTGATAAAAGCACAGTTTCAATAATCACTTTTACTGTTTTTTCATTTGCTGCTCCAACTACGCCCTCAATGTCTTTTTGAACTTCTTCAAATCTTCCATCTTTAAGTGCGCCGATATTGATAACCATATCAATTTCAGATGCGCCATTTTTAATGGCATCTTCAGTTTCAAAGATTTTAGTAGCAGTTGTAGTAGCACCAAGTGGGAAACCTATAACGGTACAAACCAATACATCAGAATCATTTAATCGTTCTGCTGCATATTTTACATGTGTAGGATTTACACAAATAGATTTAAAGTTATACTCTTTGGCTTCATCAATAATTTGATCGATTTGTTGACGTGTAGATTCCGGTTTCAATAATGTGTGATCAATAAATTTAGCATAATTCATAGTAGTTTCCTCCAATATGTTGTTAAATTTAAATGATATTCCATCTAACTGGAATATTAACTATTTAAATTAATATAGTCCTCTCATTTCTATAGTACAAAAATTCGCAAAAAAGTTAAACAAATGTTATCTTAATCTTACCAATCATGATAAGGAGAAGATATTAATGACAAATGGCACACCTCATATTCAACCTAATGGAACAAAAATCGCAAAGACTGTTTTAATGCCTGGCGATCCATTACGTGCAAAATATATTGCTGATAACTTTTTAGAAAATGTTGAACAATTTAATGAAGTTAGAAATATGTTTGGTTACACAGGTACATATAAAGGAAAAGAAGTTTCTGTAATGGGATCAGGGATGGGAATACCAAGTATCGGTATTTATTCTTATGAGTTATATAATTTCTTTGATGTTGATACTATTATTCGCGTAGGTTCATGTGGCGCATTACAAGAGAATGTAAATTTATATGATGTCATTATTGCTCAAGCAGCATCTACAAATTCTAATTATGTTGATCAATTTAATATACCTGGTCACTTTGCTCCAATAGCTGACTATAATCTCATCACTAAAGCTAAAAATGTAGCAGATGAAATAGGAGCAGTAAGCCATGTAGGTAATGTTTTATCTTCAGATACATTCTACAATGCTGATAAATTATTCAATGATAATTGGCAAAAAATGGGAATATTGGGTATAGAAATGGAATCAGCAGGTTTATATTTGAATGCAATTAATGCTAGTAAAAAAGCGTTAGGTATTTTTACAGTTAGTGACCATATTCTAAAAGACGAAGCAACTACAGCTGAAGAAAGACAAAATTCATTTACTCAAATGATGGAAATTGCATTGGAAATCGCCGAGTAATATCAAATTCTAATAGATAATAAAAGGTGCTTGAGACGATAATGAAATCTCAAGCACCTTTTTATATGATTAATTAAACTAAATATGATTTGAACATCCAATTGTGTTTATCAACAGAATTTTTCATACCGATGAACATATCTTCTGAAACATCATCGCCAGCTTCTCCAGCTACTTCTATAGATTTAACTAATTGCTCTGAAATATGAGTTAAATCATTAGAGAAGGCTTCAACCATTTGTTCAGCTGAGTAATTTTTACCAGCTTCATCAACGATAGAAATTTCAAGACTTTCTTTCAATGTACCAACTGGATTTCCACCAATTGCTAAAATACGTTCAGCTAAGTCATCTACATATTGGCTAGCTTCATTGTATAACTCTTCGAATTTCTCATGTAATGAGAAGAAATTAGGTCCTTTAACATACCAATGGAAATTGTGTAATTTAGTATATGTTACAGTCCAGTTTGCAACTTGTTGATTTAATTCTTTTACTACATCTTGTTGACTCATTATATTCTCTCCTTGTACTTCTGAATTGGTTCCTCTTTATTACAATTACTACTATATTATAATTATTATAATCTGTAAATAGTTATGCTTAACATTTTTTGCACTGATTTTTATAACCACCTTTTCCTATCAACTATTAAAACTTATTTACCAGTGATTAAAAAGTGACTAACATCAGCAACTAAAATAATATATATTTACTAACAAACCTCTCATTATCAATTATGATAATATTTTATCAATTATATGCGTTTATCATCTATGAAAAAGGATTTTTCATATTCATTTGGTTTATGCCAATGCGTCTTCCACATCCTATTTCGATTATTTGCAAATAAATTATACGCTAGATCTCTTATTTGACGTGGAATGACTTTAATTAACAATCCTAACCACTTGTAATTTGTTGTAGTCATGATAAGATTAGCAATCGCATTGGATTTAAACTCTAAATGTTGACCACGTTGTAAAATCACGCTGTTTTTATTTAATGCTTCTGGATGTTGTTCAAATAAGTGTTGCCCTGCTTCCCCTTTTAAAGTTGCGAATTCATAACTCTTAGGAAGTCCATTCTGTATTAACCAAATGCAATAGTTATAACAATAAACACAATTACCATCATAATAAATAATAGGCATTTCTTTCACCTTCCTCTAATTCTTATTATTAATATTCCATTCTATGCCTTACATTAAACACTAAAAATGTCCATAGCATAGCATGCCTTTAACTATGAATGATTTAAATTTGATATAAAATGTTAAAGCCATAATAATAAAATTAAAAACCTGAGACATAGTAAAACGTCTCAGGTTTAGTTATCTTAAGTTATTCATGATTTACTTTTACAATTCTTGTATATTTAAGAAATTGATTTGAATATTTGCTTTTTATATCTTCTAGACGGTCGTAAGTTACACCAATAATATGCCAGTTCGGATTAAAATGATAGAATGAATCTTTTTCTCTTGACCATTTTACCATTTGTCCCTCTTTATTATATCTAGGTAATGTTACTTCATATCCTTCTAACACATTGATGTAAGTTTGGAAAATGTCAGGATCAATTCTATTAAAATTATCGATGACTAAATAACTTTTATCATTTTTAGGCATTAATTGAGTGATAAAACCTTCGCGATAGTATAGGGCACCAGTTTCATTTGGTAAATATTTACCATATAACATGTCCTCTGTAAAATCCGGATGTCCACTAGTTATTACAGGATTTGCATTTGTCTTTTGTAATAAATTATTTGCCGCT
The DNA here is from genome assembly GCF_001922505.1 of Staphylococcus sp. MB377. Classification (NCBI taxonomy): domain Bacteria; kingdom Bacillati; phylum Bacillota; class Bacilli; order Caryophanales; family Staphylococcaceae; genus Staphylococcus; species Staphylococcus sp. MB377. The sequence goes on from NZ_MAON01000063.1 coordinate 66,072, forward strand.
TTCAATCCTTCTTCACGTTGTTCCACAACCAACAATATAAAAGGTTGTATTGACTCATCATGACTTGCTGAATCAATTTCAGTTTTTTTAATTGTTTCAAAAGGTGTTTTCACACTATCATTATTACTCATTTCAATAATAGCATCGTATTGAGTTTGACTCATGCTTGCGATGGCTTGTTTCGCATTTTCTTGTAAAAAATAAAGATTTTTTAACTTAGGATGTTTATTTAATGCACCTAATGTCACTGGAGTAATATGCTTATCATAATATATTTCAATGGCAGTACTATTTGTTCTACCAGGAATAGGTGGTTTCTCATGAATATGTCGAGAAACTTCTCCAATACCTACCACTGATTGATTTTCATATTTATTATAGAAGATAAGATTATCTCCTATTTCTAACTGATTGTAAAAATGATATCCATTACGTTTAATGCCATTATACGTATGAGTATAAATAGTATAATATTCTCCTGATTCAAATGACTCAGTTTCAGAAAGGAAGAAATAACGTGGAAGTTTCACTTCACCTTTACCTAGTGAAACAATTAAATCATACTCTTCTTTAGTTAATTGATTGATTAAAGTTTCACGCATATTATTCATGCGAAAATCAAGCGTTTCACTTCGTTTTAAATAATCAGTTGTAAGTGGTTTTAATAGTTCATTAAATTTAAATTCAACTCTAATTTTATTTTGAGCACCTGTTTGAACACTAATAATTTCTCCAATACCAAGTAACCCAGTATCTGTTTGGACTTGATAAAATATAACTTGATCCCCTGTCTTAGCCTTTTTGAAGGCTCTAAAACCTTGAGTAGGGTTGAATTGAGCTCCAGATTCAAATAATGTTGTTTGACCTACTAACGGTTCATTGTGATTCCATCTAGTATAGCCACAGTTAAGCCAAAAGTAATTTACTTCTTCTTCCATTGTGGGTCTCCTTTAAATTAATTCTCGAAAGTTATTATGTATTTTAATTGATTTCATTGTATTTTAATTAAATGCTATGTTTATTAAGTTATGCTATAAATCTTAACATATCGTCGTTATTTATGTTTAATTTTTTTAGTGTTTTATCTCATTTTAATAAGTTGTTATAAAGGGGAACATTCAGAATCCATTATAAATAATTCTAAATATTCCCCTATGCATTAATTTAATGAGGTGCTAGTAAACTACCTAATAATGGCATTAGATTGATCATGATGCCACCAAGTTTTAGTAATCCACTTAAATCTTTGTCTTTAATAGTAATAATTGCACTTATAATACCTAATATAGCAACAACTCTAGGAATAACAAGTGAAGGATATTGTGGCATATTGAAAAAGACACCTGCCCCTGCTATCACACCACATACTAAAGATATATATAAAAACTGTTTCAATATTCACACTCCTCTTTAATACAATGAATCATTTATAACACGAACAATAAAAATCAAATATAACTAATGATTAGCGTAAAGTCTCCTTCAAAGACACTATCTAAGTCTTCTGAAGTCAGCACAAAATTGGAACCTTTTTGAATCTTGAAGATTTCTCCATCAATAATAATTTGTCCATCACCATTTAAAACTGAAACAAGACAAAATTCTCTAGGTTTCATATAATTTAATGTCCCACTAACTTCCCATTTAACCATTGTAAAGAAATCATTAGACACAATGTGACTGCATTTATGATTTTCAATAATTTCATTTTCGGGAACGATACTAGGTAGTTCTTGAGAATATTGAATAACATCTAATGCTTTATCAACATCTAATGAAGAACTATTTTCACGTTGTCTATTATAATCATATAATCTATATGTAATATCTGAAGATTGCATTGTTTCATACACAGTTATACCTGAACCGATTGAATGTATAGTACCAGCAGGAATAAAATAAAATTCCCCAGGTTGTACTTTAACTCTTTTTAAAGATTCCAAGAAATTATCTTGGCTAATCTGATCTTTCAGTTCTTCTTTAGAGTTAACCGTAGTACCAATTAAAACTTCAGCATCTTCTTCTGCATCAATAATATACCAACATTCTGATTTGCCATATTGCCCATTTTCAAATTCATAAGCATAAGAATCATCTGGGTGAACATGAATCGATAGCGGTTCATTCGCATCAACTATTTTGCACAATAACGGAAAATCTTTGCTTGGAAAATCACCGAACAATTCTCTATGTTGCGTCCAAACTTGGTCTAATGTTTGTCCAGCAAAAGGCCCGTTAAGGATCATACTCTTTCCATTTGGGTGTGCAGAAATCCCCCAACATTCTCCTGTGGATTCACTAGGTATATCATAATTGAATTGAGTTAATTTATTACCGCCCCAAATTTTCTCGAAAAAAATAGGCTTTAAAAATAATGGCATAGTTGCACCTCCTAAAACCATTTAAGGCTATATTCTCTATTTCTAAAGTAAATGATAATATCTGATTTATATGTATAAAACTTAAAAATTAATTATGTAAAAGTGAAATTATATTCAAAATAATTATTCAACATCACTTGTGTTACCATTCGTTTCTTTATTATATCAACTTTATCTCTATTTTAATAGAAATTATTTAAATGATAAAACACATAAAGAAGTGGGACAGAATTCAATTAGAATTCATTATCCCACCACAACTGAAATAATTACTATTAGTTAAAGTTTAATGAAAGCATTTTTTAATTCAATGATTATCTTTAAACAACTCATTTATTCAAATGAAGACAATGCTTCGATTATTGATTGATTACCTGTAATAACTTGGAATTCTTTATTTATGAATTTATTCTCAGATAAAGCAACTTCTTTTAACACAGATGCCACATCTTCTCTAGGTATAGAACCTCTTCCATCAAAGTATAAATCAGTCTCTATTTTAGAAGTTCCTTCTTTATCTTCTAACGCACCTGGATGAACAATCGTATAATTTAATCCAGAATTTTTTAAGTGTTCATCAGCATAGTGCTTAGCAATTGTATATGGTTTTAAATCACCGCTTGAATCAAAAGCTTCACGACGAGCATCATACGTTGACACCATAATATAATGTTTAATATTGGCTTGTTTACTAGCTTCAATTGTCTTAATCGCACCATCTAAATCTACAATAATAGTTTTGTCAGCACCTGTACTGCCTCCAGAACCCACAGTAAATAAAACTTTATCATAACCGTTAAATGTTTCAGTTAAGTCTTCAATACTATCTTTTTCTACATCAACTAAAGTTGCTTCAATATTATCTTGCTTTAATGTTTCGATCTGTTCGTTTTTACGTACTCCAGCTGTAAAATCTACCTGATCTTCTTTTAGTTGCTTTACTAATTTAGAACCTACTCCACCGTTAGCACCTATAACTAATAAACTCATTCAAATCGTCCTCCTTAATATTTCTACTTCCATCAATTTACCACTTAAATAAAAATTAAAACGTAAGTCATTTTTGACATAGTCAATCATGTATATTAAATTAATATATGAACATATATTCATATATTAAGGGGTGATTTATTTGAATGTATCTTTAAGCAGTTGGAACGAAGATGCTACCTTAATACAAACTACGGAAATTTTTAAAGCACTAAGTGATACAAATAGATTAAGAATTCTATTATTGTTAGAGCAAGAGGAATCTAGTGTTGGTCATATTACACATACGCTAAACTTGAGCCAGTCTAATGTTTCTCATCAACTTAAAATCCTTAAACAAGCTAGACTTGTTAAGTCCTTAAGACAAGGTCAATCAAAAATCTATTCGATTGATGATCAACATGTTTCAACCCTATTGAAACAAGCCATTCATCATACGAAACATCTAAGAGGTGAAGTTTCAAATGACTAGTCATTCTCATACACATTCACACAACCATTCACATGTACACACTAATAATAAAAAAATTTTAGCCATTTCCTTTATTATTATTGGACTTTTCATGGTGATAGAAATTGTAGGTGGCTTTATTGCTAATAGTTTAGCATTATTATCTGACGGACTACATATGTTCAGCGACACAGTTTCTCTAGGTGTTGCCCTTATTGCATTTATATATGCTGAAAAGAATGCCACATCTAGTAAAACTTTTGGTTATAAACGTTTTGAAGTTTTAGCTGCATTGTTTAATGGCGTCACTTTATTTGTTATTAGTATAGTTATTATCGTTGAAGCAATTAAAAGATTTTTTGCACCACCTGAAGTTCAATCAACAGAAATGTTTATTATTAGTTTAGTAGGCTTAATAGTTAATATCGTAGTAGCACTTATAATGTTTAAAGGCGGAGATACCAATCACAATTTAAATATGCGTGGTGCGTTTATTCACGTACTAGGAGATTTATTAGGGTCTGTTGGTGCAATTATTGCCTCAATACTCATATGGACATTTAATTTTACAATTGCAGACCCTATTGCGAGTATAGTGGTTTCACTGCTAATTTTAAAGAGTGCATACGGAATTACGAAATCATCTATTAATATTTTAATGGAAGGAACGCCCTCTGACATAGATTTAGAACAAATCATCTATACAATAATGGGTCATGAGGAAATACAAAATGTTCATGATTATCATGTTTGGACTATTTCTAATGATATGAATGCTTTAAGTTGTCATGCAGTAGTAGATAAATCACTTGCGATAGAGGCTTGTGAACAATTACTTAAGCAAATAGAACATGAATTAGCACATCTTAATATACAACATATGACGATTCAATTAGAAACACCAAAACATCAACATGACGAATCAATTTTATGTTCTGGAGTTATGCATCAACACTCACATTAGTATAACTTATTAAAAATTAATCAGGGGTTAGACGTTGAATTCGAGTTAAATTCTGTCTAACCCCTGATTTTTAAAACTTATAGAAAATGTTCAAAAATGAGTTGCTTCGCTGGCACTTGTTTTTCATCAAACCCTTGTAAATATTCTTCATTATCATAAGGTAGCTTAATTCTTTCGATTGAAAACTCATTATCATTAATAGTTACAATACCGTAGACGGCATTGGCTCCATTGTTTAAACCTATTGCGCCAGGATTAAAATAAATTGTTTTATTATCATCATATAAATGCATTTGATGGTTATGGCCAAATGCAATTAAATCAGCATCTTTATCTTTAAATAATTCAATAATATTTTCTTTACTATTTTCAGTAATTGGACTAAACGGCTGTCCTTCTATGCCAGTCTCCAATTTTTGATTCTCAATTTCATAATGAATGAATAGTAATTTTTTTCCACAAATAGTTTTTTCGATATATCTAGGTAACAAATTAAGTTGGTCATAGTAATCTTCATCCATATGGCTCTCTATCCATTGATGATGCTCATAAAATTTATCCTTCAAATCTTCAGGATAAGGCGTGTTATTTACTAATGACATAACCGCTTCATCATGATTACCAGCTATAATTTCCATATCATCACGATCAAATATTGTATCTAGTACTTTATTTGTTTCATGACCAATTCCGATATTGTCCCCGAGATTGTAAATTTTATCGATATCTTCTCTATTATCAATATCATCTAAGACAGTTTGTAATGCATCGAAATTACCATGCACATCTGTAATAATCGCGAATTTCATGATGATATCTCCTTTCAAAATTTAATCATTAGCATATTTTAACACTTAATCTTCAAATATGTTAGATATTATTTTAAAAAAAGTATAAATTTTGATATTGTATTTATATTAAAGTAAAGGAGTGCTTATATTTGTTCAAATATCATAGTTTGGCATTAAAAAATGCTAAACCGCAAATTCTTAAGACGATTTTGTTTAGTATCGTTAGTTTCATTGTAGTATTTGCGGTTTTTGCTGTTGCTAGAACTTTCTTTATGCAATATTTCATGCAAATGCAGCTAGCAGCGCAATTACAACAATCATCGGGTCCATATTTAATTATTATGATCCTGGCTTTATTATTGGGATTATTATTCTTTATATTTGCAGGTTATCAATTACTAGCAGGTGCAATTAATATTATTGCAAAAGCAATTTCAAGTGAAAATGTTCATTTCAATGACTTATTTGTTGCATTCAAAAAAGGTAAATATGGTAAGAGTTTAATTTTATCATTAATCTCAATTGGCTTATTTATAGTGATGTACTTAATTATAATGGCATTAAATTATTTATTTAATTTAGCATTAACACCTTTATTTACATCATTACAGTCAGCTGTAAGTTCATCTGATAATGCAATTGCCATTTTATTAACAATTCAAATTATTATTTTAATTATTATTGGATTAATTACATCAATCGTATCATGGTTCTTTTTCATTTTAATGATTAATTATACTGTTTCATTAGTAAGAGAATCTAACTATAGTGCCATGTCTCACTTTAAAGATGGCTTTAAAGGTATTAGAAATGGCCATAAAACTTGGTTTAAATTCTTTATAGCTGTTCTTTTATTAAATTTAATTATTATTATCATTACTCAACCACTTGGTGCAATTCTTTCTGTAACAACTGGAAACATGTCTCAAAAAGTTGCTACAGTCATTCTGTATGTAGCACAAGTAATTATTGTTATATTACGTTTAATCCTTTATTTTGTTCTTATAATGGGTGCAGTTCAGTACTTCTTAAAACGTGGTGAAAAATTAAATAAAACTACTAACGAGAAGAAGAAAAAGCACAAAAATAAAAATGACACATTGAGTAATCAGCAAAAAATTGACAATACTCATCAATCTTCTAAAAACAATGTTGAAGAACATTCAAATAATGTTACAAACAATGTTAAACAAAAATCTGAGAATTCCAAAGATGAAGCAAGTCATAATTTCAATAAAGATAAATAATACAAATAAGGTGGAACCCAATTAAATAAGGGTTCCACCTTTTATGTTCCACAATTTTATTTTAGGAATTTGCTTTCTAAGAATAATGCAGCGCCATCTTCTTCATTAGTGAATTGTGTCACTTCATTAGTAATTTCCTGTATTTCTTGTCGTGCATTTTTCATTGAGACGCTATAACCACCAAATGCAAACATAGCTCTATCATTATCACTATCCCCTATTACAAGCGTGTCTTCTTGTTTAACATTAAAGTGTTCTATCATTTCTTTAATACCCGTTCCTTTATCGGTATGATATGCCATAGTTTCAGCGTTAAATCTTGATGAATTAGAAACACTAATGTTTAAAAGCACTTGATTTTGAATAAGTTCATCTCTAAAAGTTGTTATTTTTTCTAAGTTTGGCGTAAATAAATAAATTTTAGCATAGTCATCTTCAGGTATGTCCTCTTTCCAATCAATCTTACCAGACATTGCATCTAATCTTGATTTCCATTCACTTTCGCTTACATGATTTGGAGGCGTATCACCTTTAATCATCTCTTGCATCCATGCTTTATCTTCATTTAGCGCAATTCTTGATCCATTAAATGGGAAAACTTCATAATATATTTCTTGCTGTTGTGCTAAAGATACGATTCGTTTAACACTTTCACTCAATAAACTATGCATGAAAAGATTATCACCGTTTACTTCTCCACTCGTACCATTAGAACTGATGATTCCATCAACTTCAAATTGAGGAGGTACAAGTTGATCAATCTCTGTATATGATCGACCAGTTGCTAAAAATACCTTATATCCCTTTTCTCGTAATTCATCAATAATTGATTTTGTTTTAATTGAAGCTTTATTATTCTCATGTAAAATTGTTCCATCCATATCTAGAAAAATCGCTTTGATATTATTCAATGTCATGTAGCCTTCTCCTTTACGTGTCTTTTTTAAAATTGTGGCATTATTTGATGAAATGTGCAACGAGATTACCCTATCATGTGTAAAGAAAATCGATTTTTATAATTCACAACTTCTACATTTCTATTGAAAAGAGATGACATCGTCTTATTAGTTAAAACATCATCAATCTTTCCTTGTGCAAAATTCATGCCTTTACTTAAAATAAAAATTTTATCAAATATTGGTATGATTTCTTCAATGAAGTGTGTCACATAAATGATAGTAATTTCAGGTCGCTCATGTGATAAAGTTTCTAATACTTCCAATAGTGTTTCACGCGCTAAATAATCTAAGCCCGAAGCTGGCTCATCTAAAATTAATAATTCTGGATTACTTATAAGCGCACGTGCAATCATAACCCTTTGTTGTTGTCCAGTTGATAAATAACCGAGGTATTCATTCTCAAATTCTGCCATACCGACTAATTTTAATAGCTTCTGCGCTTCTAAAAATTGTTGATGATTGAATGTTTTGTATAGGCCAATAGATTTAAAATAGCCACTTAATACCACATCTATCACATGCTCTCCATCTTGAAATTGATTAGTGAGCTTGTTTGAAATGAAACCTATATGTTGTCTCACATTATCTGCTGAATATCCAACCATTCCAGGTGTCATACCAAAAAGGACTATGTTGCCCCTTGTAATTGAATCATAAGCGTTTAGAATATTTAATAAAGTTGTTTTTCCAGCACCATTTAAACCATATAATATCCATTTATCCCCTTTTTTAATATTCCAATCAATACCGTTTAATATATGCTTACCTCTTCTATATCGATGTACATTATTCATTGAAATTAGCATAGTATCACCTCACAATACTATAATTGTAAGATAATTCAGACATTTTTCAAAATAACAGACTGTATATTTTATAAGTTAGTATTTCAAATAAAAAAGGAGCAAGATCAAATTCTTAATGAATTTAACATCTTGCTCCCACTAGGGTAACTACATTAGAGAAGAGCATACGATTAACGCTTTCACAATTAAGTTAGCCACTTCAATTTCAATGTTGTCTAACCTTATTAAATTTTATCCCGACTCAAAATTTATACGAATTATTCAACTGTAACTGATTTAGCTAAGTTACGAGGTTTATCTACGTCTAATCCTCTGTGTAGTGCTGCATAGTAAGCAATTAATTGTAATGTAACTACAGATACAAGCGGAGTTAATAACTCATGTACATGTGGAATTACATAAGTATCTCCCTCTTTCTCTAAACCTTCCATAGAGATAATACATGGTTTTGCACCACGTGCTACTACCTCTTTGACATTACCACGAATTGATAAGTTAACCTTTTCTTGTGTAGATAATGCGATTACAGGTGTGCCGTCTTCAATTAATGCAATTGTACCATGTTTAAGTTCTCCACCAGCGAATCCTTCAGCTTGAATATATGAAATTTCTTTTAGTTTTAATGAGCCTTCAAGACTTACATTATAGTCCATTGTACGTCCGATGAAGAATGCATTACGCGTTGTTTCTAAGAAATCCTTAGCAATTTGTTCCATTACTGGAGTATCATCTACAATTGTTTCAATTGCAGTTGTTACTTTAGCTAATTCTCTCAATAAATCAATATCATTATCTCGACCATGTGCTTTAGCTACAACTTGAGATAAGATTGATAAAACAGCAATTTGAGCTGTATATGCTTTTGTTGAAGCAACTGCAATTTCAGGACCAGCATGTAATAACAATGTATGATCTGCTTCACGTGATAATGTTGAACCAGCCACATTTGTAACTGTTAATGATTTGTAACCTAATTTGTTAGTTTCTACTAACACTGCACGGCTATCAGCAGTTTCACCTGATTGAGAAATATAAATGAATAATGGTTTTTCAGATAATAGTGGCATGTTATAAACAAATTCAGAAGCTACATGTACTTCAGTAGGTACACCAGCCCATTTTTCTAAGTATTCTTTACCAACTAGACCTGCATGATAACTTGTTCCTGCTGCGATGATATATATACGATCTGCAGCTGCAACATCCTTAACAATTTCAGGGTCAATTTTTAGGTCACCATTTTCATCTTCATACTCTTGAATAATACGACGCATAACTGCTGGTTGTTCATTAATTTCTTTAAGCATGTAGTGATCATAGATACCTTTTTCAGCATCTGAAGCATCGATTTGAGCAGTATAAGTGTCTCGATCTTGTACATTTCCATCAAGGTCTTTAATAGTTACACTGTCTTTTTTAACAATAACAATTTCATGGTCATGAATTTCTTTGTATTCATTCGTTACTTTAATCATAGCTAATGCGTCTGATGCAATGACATTGAAGCCTTCTCCAACACCAACTAATAAAGGTGATTTGTTTTTAGCTACATAGATTGTATCGCTATCTTGATTATCAAGTAAGCCTAATGCATATGAACCGTGTAATAGAGAAACTACTTTAGAGAAAGCTTCTTCAGTTTCTAAACCTTTATTCGAGAAGTGTTCAACTAATTGAACAATAACTTCTGTATCTGTCTCAGATTGGAATGTTACATCTGATAAATATTCACTTTTTAATTCTTCATAATTTTCAATTACACCATTATGAACTAATGTAAAACGTTCATTATTAGATTGGTGAGGATGTGAATTCACTGTACTTGGTACACCGTGTGTAGCCCAACGTGTGTGACCGATACCAACGTGACCATCAGTGTCATTGTTGTCAGCAACTTTTCTTAATTCTGCAATACGACCTTTTTCTTTAAAAACAGTTGTACCATTATCGTTTGCAACTGCAATACCAGCTGAGTCATACCCTCTATATTCTAATTTTTCTAATCCTGATAATAATAATTCTTTTGCATTATCATATCCAATATATCCTACAATTCCGCACATAAATTTTTCCTCCGTTAAATATAGCTTGAAAATTTTATCTGTTATATAAAATTTAAAAAGGTAACGTGTTTTTAAACATTAGTAATTTTATTAAAAATTCTATTTATTATTAATGTTTTATCTTTATTGTATTTACCCATTAAAGCCATATTATATTTCTAAGATTTTATAAATTTTAGGCATTCTTATTATTTTTGTGCATTTAGTTACCTAAATGTTTTAAATAATAAGCTAACGAATGAGCCACATCCGGAATAGCATCCGCCGATATTTTCGATGACTATTCTCCTCGTCTGCAAAGTAATAAATTGCCCTACAAAAGCTCTCATATTTAACTTTTGATTATAGGTACACTTATATTTTGCCCTGGCGCTTTATAATTAATTTTGAACTTTCCTCCTTCCAATATTATTTATTTTACACTTTTCAGATAAATGAATGCAAACAATTTCCGACCTTTTTAGTAAAAATTTAAAATAAATATCTTTTGTAATCTTCTAAAATACATAATAATTGTTTCTTATTATTAAATTATTACCAAACAATATCGCAACCAATTAAATGAAAGCGCTTCAACAATAACCGTTAATTAATCATTTAAAAAACCTCCAAAGCTACACATTAAATGTAAACTTTGAAGGAAAACGAAAATTGTTTTATTAAATTGGTTACTCTAAGCCCATTTTAGATTGAACTTCATCAGCAATTCGTTGTGCAAAACGTTGCGCATCTTCGTCAGTTGAAGCCTCGACCATTACACGAATTAACGGTTCTGTACCTGATGGTCTAACTAAAATTCTACCTTCACCATTCATTTCAGTTTCTACTTCATCCATCACTTTTTTAACATCTACATTTTCTTCTACATGATGCTTATCTGTAACTTTAATATTGAGTAGAGATTGCGGATATTTTTTCATTTGAGCAGCTAACTCACTTAAAGGTTTACCACTCATTTTAATAACAGCAGCTAATTGAACACCAGTTAATAAACCATCTCCTGTAGTATTGTAATCCATCATAACAATATGTCCTGATTGCTCACCACCAAGGTTGTAGTTACCTTTTCTCATTTCTTCTACTACGTATCTATCTCCAACTTTTGTTTTATTAGATTTGATACCTTCGTTTTCTAAAGCTTTATAGAAACCTAAATTACTCATAACAGTAGAAACAATCATATCGTTGTTTAATTCTTGGTTTTTATGCATTTCTTGACCAATAACAAACATGATTTGGTCACCATCAATAATATTACCTTTTTCATCAACAGCAATTAATCGATCACCATCGCCATCAAATGCTAAACCAAAGTCGCTTTCAGTTTCAAGAACCTTTTCAGCTAATAATTCAGGATGAGTTGATCCACAATTATCATTAATATTATAACCATCTGGGCTGCAGCCAATTGTTTCAGTATCAGCTTCTAAATCTCCAAATAAGAAAGGTGCTAGTGCTGATGTAGAACCATTTGCACCATCAAGTGTGATTTTTAATCCTTCTAAATTAACATCAATAGTTGATTTTAAGTAGCTTAAATATTTCTGAGCACCTTCGAAGTAATCAGAAAAATGTACAATATCTGTTCCAACTGGTCTTGGTAAATCAGGATTTTCTTGATCCAATAATGTTTCAATCTCTTCCTCTTGGGCATCAGATAATTTAAAACCATCTGCACCGAAGAACTTAATTCCATTATCAGCCACTGGATTGTGCGAAGCTGAAATCATTACACCTAATTCAGCTCCCATTTCTCTAGTAAGATAAGCTACTCCAGGTGTAGATATAACACCTAATCTCATAACTTCAGCCCCAATTGAAGCTAATCCTGCAATCAAAGCAGATTCAAGCATTTCACCTGACACACGTGTATCTCTACCAACTAAAACTTTTGGTCTATCAGCACCTTCATTATGTGCTAATACATAACCACCATAACGACCCAACTTAAATGCTAATTCAGGTGTTAACTCTTTATTGGCTATTCCTCTTACTCCATCAGTACCAAAATATTTTCCCATCATTAATACTCCTTTTTAATTTGTTATTTTAAGCTAATATGTGCTGTTATTTCATCTGGATCAGATTTCTTTACTTTATCTGGTAAATTTAATTGAACATTCTGATCTGTAGATTCAGTTATATTCTTAAGATCAACATTTGCCTCTATCTCATTAATATCTTGTAAATCATCTCTATTACCATAAATCTCTATCTCATTCTCATCAAGTGTTATATCATCCAAGCTAGCACCATCAGGTAAACTGCCTTTTTTATTAATTTTAACTTTAACCTTTTTGCTGTATTCTTGGAGTTTAACATTTAATTTGACTTCATTAGGCTGTATATTAACATTTAATTTATTTAATGATTTATCAAAAGCAGTAACATCTGCTACATCAGAAGTATCTTGCCTTAATTTGTTAGCTTCTTTATAAGTAGCTTTTAAATATGCGATTTTCTTAAGTTGTTCTCGTCCTCCAGTTATTTTGACAGAATTAGGCTCAACAGAACTGTCTTTCACTTTATAGTTTGGGTCTATATCATCTTTCCCTATATCTGCTTGAACATGCATCGTTTTAGTTTCTTTATTTTCCAAAGTAACATAAGCTTGCTTAGGTTTAACATTGTAATTAATATCATTACTTAAGCCTTTAACGATATAGTCTTCTTTGTATTTTCCGGCTTTAGCGTTGGATAAATCCACTGCAACTTTGATATCATCGGCGTTTTCGATTTTTAATAATTTAGATTGTGGACCTGAAACAGTTACATTAACAGTCTCAGGAGCTTTAGTTACATGTAATTCTTTGGAATTATAAATTATCTCAACAGGTACATCTTCAATTGTTTTAGATGAATTTTGTGATAAATTATCATTACTAAAAATATTTCCAAATACATTATTAACTGATAAATAGAAAAAGATTGCCAATAGTAAAGCAATAAATCTGAGACCCCATTTACTTTCTAGCATCTTATTTCACACCTTTCTTTTGAAAGCGTGTGCCAAACCAATGTTCGGCTAATAATTCTTCAAATACCTCAGTTGAGATATCTCTACGTAATTTACCATCAAAAGTTACAGATATTGAACCTGTTTCCTCTGAAACAACAATTGTAAATGCGTCTGAAACTTCAGAGATACCCACTGCAGCTCTATGTCTAGTTCCTAGACTTTTAGAAATTTTAGCACTATCTGATAAAGGCAAGTAACTAGCTGCACTAGCAATCTTAGAATTTTGAACAATCATTGCACCATCATGTAGCGGCGTATTTGGTATAAATACATTAATTAATAATTCTTGAGATATTTCAGAATTCATCGCTATACCCGTTTCAATATAATCTTGTAATCCCGTTTCTTTTTCAAAAACAATCAAAGCACCAATACGTCTTTTAGCCATATATTGAACAGCTTTCGATACTGCTTCAATTAACTTTTCTTCATCATGACTGTATGTATTATTATAACGTTTAAATAAGCTTCCACGACCTAACTGCTCCAATGCTCTTCTTATTTCGGGTTGGAAAATAACAATAAGCGCAAGAACACCCCATTGAATTACAATATCAAAAAGTTTAGATGTAGCAGTTAAATTTAGAATTTTACTCACTTGTTGACCAATTACAATAAAAAGAATACCTTTAAGTAATTGAATTGCTTTGGTTCCTTTAAATACAGTTATGAGAAGATAAAGGACATACCATACTATAAGTAAATCCAGCACACTCGTCACAATTTTTAATGTACTAAGATTATCAAAAAAGTTGGAAAAATCCATAGCATCTCCTCCGAATATATTTTCCATAGTCATAATTATACCAATGATAATTTCAACTGTCATATGAACAAATAGATTGTATTAAAAAAAGTAGATTATTCAATTAATCAGCAATTGATTAATGATTTATTACCAATATAATCAATCTTCAAATAGATAAACTCTATAATAGTTTTATTTAATTTTATAAAAAAAGCACTCCTGATTAGGAGTGCTAATAAGTGAGCCATAGAGGATTCGAACCTCTGACCCTCTGATTAAAAGTCAGATGCTCTACCAACTGAGCTAATGGCTCTAATGGCTGGGCTAGCTGGATTCGAACCAGCGCGTGACGGAGTCAAAGTCCGTTGCCTTACCGCTTGGCTATAGCCCATTAGAATGGTGGAGGGGGGCAGATTCGAACTGCCGAACCCGAAGGAGCGGATTTACAGTCCGCCGCGTTTAGCCACTTCGCTACCCCTCCGATATATAAATGGTGGAGAATGACGGGTTCGAACCGCCGACCCTCTGCTTGTAAGGCAGATGCTCTCCCAACTGAGCTAATTCTCCAATAATGGTGACTCCTACGGGACTCGAACCCGTGTTACCGCCGTGAAAGGGCGGTGTCTTAACCGCTTGACCAAGGAGCCATGGCTCCGCAGGTAGGATTCGAACCTACGACCGATCGGTTAACAGCCGATAGCTCTACCACTGAGCTACTGCGGAATAATTTAATTTGCCTGGCAACGTCCTACTCTAGCGGAACGTAAATCCAACTACCATCGGCGCTAAGGAGCTTAACTTCTGTGTTCGGCATGGGAACAGGTGTGACCTCCTTGTCATTGTCACCAGACAAGAGAATGATTATACATTCAAAACTAGATAGTAAGTAAATGATTTTGCTTCGCAAAACGTTGAAATAAATTGATTAAGTCTTCGATCGATTAGTATTCGTCAGCTCCACGTG